>JAYUWA010000426.1:0-4330 GCA_043753795.1 Bacteroidota bacterium
AAAAACTTTTTCCTGAGCTAAATAATATTCCGGAAAAATTTCAATTTGCAGAAACTCTTGAGCAAAGAGAATATTTGCTCGATGGTGAGATTTTAAAATGGGATGGTCCGGTTGCTGATGTTTATTCACCGGTATTTATCAATGACAATGGCCTTATGAAACGTGTGCGATTAGGTTCGCAGCCTGTTATGGATAGAGTTGCTGCAGCAAAAGCATTGGATGCTGCACTAAGATCATATAACAACGGTCGCGGAGAGTGGGCAACAATGAGCATCAAGAAGCGAATTGAACACATGGTCAACTTTACGCGCCGGATGATGGAAAAACGCAACGATGTTGTAAAGATGTTGATGTGGGAAATCGGAAAAAGTTTTTCTGATTCACAGAAAGAGTTTGACAGGACGATTGACTATATCAACGATACGATTGAATCATTAAAAACTCTCGACCGTGATAGTTCACGGTTACAAAAAGTGCAAGGTGTCTATGCGCAGATCCGTCGCGGTCCGTTGGGAATTGTCTTGTGTATGGGACCTTACAACTATCCGTTGAATGAAACTTATTGTAATTTAATTCCGGCATTGATCATGGGCAATTCTGTGATCTTTAAACCTGCAAAATATGGAGTGTTATTACATCATCCGTTGTTAGAAATATTCAAAGATTCTTTTCCAAAAGGAGTCATCAATTTTATTTATGGAGAAGGTGCAGAAACCAGTGGCACTTTAATGGCAACAGGAAAGATCGATTGTCTGGCATTCATAGGTACAAGTCGTGTTGCAAACATTCTTAAAAAGCAGCATCCATTTCCGAATCGGTTACGTGGAGCATTAGGACTGGAAGCTAAAAATCCTGCTATCATACTTGCTGATGCTGATATCGACTTGACAGTTAGTGAAGTTATCACCGGCTCATTGTCGTTCAATGGTCAAAGATGTACTGCTTTAAAAATGATCTTCGTCCACGAATCAATTTCAAAACTCTTTCTTGAAAAATTCTGCAAAAAGATCTCGCAATTAAAAGCAGGAATGCCATGGGAGGAAAATGTTTTGCTTACACCTTTACCTGAAAAAAATAAAACAACCTACCTGAAAGAATTAATTGACGATGCTCTTGAAAAAGGTGCGCAAGTTGCCAATGAAGATGGCGGAAGTGTAGTTGAAAGTTTTATGTTCCCTGCAGTATTGACAGGTATAACTTCTGATATGAGAATTTACAATGAAGAACAATTTGGTCCTGTAATACCTGTGATCGAATTCAAAGATATAAAAGAACCGATCGAATATATGGTCAAGTCGAACTACGGACAACAAGTAAGCATTTTCGGAAGTAATTCTGATGAGATCGCAAATATGATAGATCCGTTGGTCAACCAGGTTTGCAGAGTGAATATCAACAGTCAATGTCAACGTGGACCGGATGTATTTCCTTTCAATGGTAGAAAGGATTCTGCAGAGGGAACCTTGAGTGTAAGCGATGCTTTGCGTGTCTTCAGTATACGTACACTGGTTGCAGCAAAAGAAAATGAATTGAATAAGAATATCATTTCAGAAATTCTCGATGAAAGAAAGTCTGCTTTTTTAAGTACTGATTTTATATTGTAGAAAAAATTAAAGTAAAGTTCAACTATGATCTTAGTAGCCGATAGTGGTTCAACGAAAGCTGATTGGGTGATTGTCGACAAGACGGCCTCTATGCACAAATTCAATACTGCGGGATTCAATCCTTATTTCCATGATCACTCTTATATTCTCAAAGAGCTGAATGCTAATTCCGGATTGCAAAATATTTCTTCGCAAATTGAAGAAGTCCATTTTTTCGGAGCAGGTTGTTCTTCCGTCGACAGAAATTTTATCATTGAAAAATCCCTGATGGATTTTTTCGAAAATGCAAAAGTCTTTGTCGATTCCGATATGATCGCTGCGGTCAGAGCAACTTGTGGCAATAATGCAGGCATTGTCGGCATACTTGGAACCGGTAGTAATTCTTGTTTCTTCGACGGTGAAATCATTAAACGAAATAACTTTGGTTTAGGTTTTATACTTGCCGATGAAGGCGGAGGAAGTTATTTTGGAAAAAAGCTTATTGCAGATTATTTGTATGGATTGTTGCCAGAACACTTGAATCTGAAATTTTCAGACAAGTATGAAATGAATAAGTCGATCATACTTGAAAATGTATACAATAAACCGCGTCCGAATGTATGGTTGGCTTCCTTTGCAAATTTTCTGACAGATAACAGAGAAGATGCCTGGGTAAAAGCATTCATTAAACAAGGCATAGAAGAGTTCTTCAGGCTATATATTTGCAGTTATAAGGATTGTAAAAACATAGAAGTCCATTTTGTTGGAACGATAGCCTACTATTTCGATGAGATCATCCGTGCAGTCGGAAATGAAAAAGGAGTGATGGTGAAAAAAATTATAAGGCATCCTATTAATCATCTTGCAGAGTATTATTTAGAAAAGATGAAATGAGAATTTTCTGATCTAGATTCTAAGGTTTGCATGTTACAGGTTACAGGTTGCAGGTTAGCTTCGTAGTCACCTTCGTAGTCACCTTCGAAGTTAACCTGCAACCTGCAACCTGCAACTTGCAACGGGTTACCATGCAATTTCAGCCTTTCCCTTCCATTTTTAATTTCCCTCCTAACTTATTATTTGCCATATTTGCACGATACAATTCAACCCAACTATGAGAAAAGGCGTATTTATCGTCGGATTACTACTGACAGTATTCATTGCAAAAGGTCAAAATTTCGAAAAGAGTAATAGGCCAAATATTGATTCACTTCCTGTAAATGACCGCGATCATAAAAACAGGATAGTGTACGATGTTTTTGTGCGTTCATATTTCGATTCAAATCGTGATGGAAATGGTGATTTGAATGGACTCACTTCTAAATTGGCAAATATTCGTGGTATGGGAGCGGAGGGAGTTTGTATCTCACCGATCAATCCATCACCATCATACGATAATTTTGATGTAACAAATTTTTACTCAATCGATACCGTCTATGGTGATACGGCTGCATTTAAGAAATTAGTAACTGCTGCACACCAGATGAAGTTGAAAGTGTTTTTAAATCTTCCAATTAATCATTGTAGTACTAAACATCCATGGTTTACATCCGCTGTTTCAGGGAAGTCGCCACAATACAAAGATTTTTTCATTTGGAAAGATGAGAAAGATATTAAATCTGAAAAAGAAAACTGGCATTTTCCATTAGATAAAAGCGGTAAAAAAATTCCCGGTAAAAAATTCTATGGAACTTTCGGTAGCAAGATGGCCGATCTCAATTTCAGTAATAGTGAAGTAAGAGCAGAGGTAATTAAGATCGGAACATATTGGCTGAAAGAGTTTGATCTTGACGGCTTCAAGATCGATGGAATAGAATTATATTTTTCCAATGATGCGGTTACAGAAACAGGCAAGTGGTGGAAAGAGTTTCATTCAGAAATGAAAAAAGTAAAACCAGGTTTTTATATGGCAGGCACAACGGTTTCAGGTGATAACCTGGCTTACGTTGGAAAAGGATTCGATGCATTAGTTAATCATGATATTTCTTCAGCGATCATTCATATTGTTAAAAATGAATCGGATTCAGGTCTAGTGTCCGGATTAATAAAAGTGAGAAATGCATTTTCTAATGAATCAGCAGATCATATTGACATTACCTGTATCAATCACGAAAATCGTGATCGAATTATGAGTATTCTTAATGGTGATCAGGAGAAAGTAAAGATGGCTGCAGCATTGTTGTTTACACTACCCGGCTCTCCTTATCTCTATTATGGTGAAGAAGCGGGTATGTATGGAAAATTGCCAAAGGAGTATGTTCGCGAACCGTACTTGTGGTCGACTGCAAAAAATGCCGGTGGAAAGACAAAATGGGAAGCAAGTAGATACAATACACAAGATGTAAAGCCTTTTAATATATCTGCGCGGGATACTGCATCTATTTTTGCACATTATAAAAAGTTGATGGTACTTCGCCGTTCAACTCCGGCTTTGAATGGAAGCGGATTAGATCATGTAACTGTTTCTGATAATAGGATCATTTCTTTTGTAAGGTATTCTGATACGCAAAAGGTTTTGGTTGTAATGAATCTTACCGACAAGGATATTGACACTGAAATCAGTTTTCCGGGAACGCTGGGCGATCATTTATTTGAAAATGGAAAAGTAGTTATGGAACAGAAGCGGATGATCTGCTCTCCTAATGCTTTTTCAGTATTTCTTTTACAATAATTCAATATGAAGCCTGAACTGATTTATTTATTTGTGTGCCTTTTATTTGGTACAGATCAAATGTATGCTCAGGTCGATG
>JAYUWA010000427.1:0-4320 GCA_043753795.1 Bacteroidota bacterium
TTATTTTACATTCTTTAGTAAAATTTACCTCAATAGGTTTTTGGATTTAATTTGAAGCGCTATCTTTGCCGCCCAATATTTAATTACCTAATACTCAAAGAAATGACAAAAGCAGAATTAGTAGCCGAAATTTCCACTAAAACAGGAATCGAAAAAACTGTGGCTTTGCAAGCAGTAGAAGCGGCTATGAAAGTGATAAAAAATACAATGTCTGATGGTGAGAACGTTTACCTGCGTGGTTTCGGTTCTTTTATCATTAAGAAGCGTGCTCAGAAGTTGGGACGTATCATCTCTAAGAACACGACGATCATTATCCCTGAACACAACATCCCTGCATTCAAACCGGCGAAAACGTTCGCTAACAAGGTGAAGAATGCTAAGATCAAAAAGAATCAGACAACTGAAGCAATCGACTAAAGATGCAAAGCAGTAGAACCCGATTGCTGGTCGTTCTTGGTGTCATTGCGTTGACAGCCGCTCTTTACTTTGCTCCGAAAAAAATTGAGAAAGAAGTTAGTGCAGATAATCCTGCCGGTTTCACAATTGAAGATCAGATCAATGAAGTAAAAGGTCGATTGAAAAGCGAAGAGAAAGATCAGATCACATCAGTGGAAGAACTACTGAAGAAAGATCCCGAGAACAAATTATTTCGTGATTCTTTAGGAAAACTTTGGGATAGATTTCAGACTCCGCAAATTTCGTCTTATTATTACGAAGAAATTGCAAAGTCTGAATCCACAGAGCAAAATTGGATCAATGCTGCTTTTAGATATTTCGATGCCTTTAAAATGACCGGAGATTCTTTAAAAAGAACTTACTTTGTCAACAAAGCAATTGATAGCTACAAAAAAGTAATTGAAATAAATCCAAAGAACTACGACGCTAAAACCGATCTGGGCGTTTGCTATGCAGAAGGATCCTCGAATCCAATGCAAGGTATCCTGATGCTCAGAGAAGTGACTGAACAAGCTCCTGATCACCTGATGGCACAGTACAATCTGGGTGTGCTTTCGGTAAAATCCGGACAGCTCGATAAAGCAGTTGGACGATTTGAAAAAGTTCTTGAAATTGACCCAACAATTGAAGATGCACGGTTCCTTTTAGGAAAAACGTACATGCAAATGGGGAATAATGCATCAGCACTTAAAAATCTGGAAACTTTGAAAAAAGAATCTAAGAATCCGGCGCTGGTAAAAGAAGTAGAAAGTTTAATAAGTCAAATTAATAACCACTAAACACAGTAAGTCATGCCAAGCGGTAAAAAAAGAAAAAGACATAAGATGGCAACGCATAAGCGTAAAAAACGTCTTAGAAAAAACAGACATAAGAAAAAATAAATAGTGGTTCTTAAGGCTTAGCCTTGGCATTCACAATGATCATGATGAGTTGATTGAAATCGCTCATCATGCTTATTTATTTTTTCATTTGTTTAAACAGTAAGCTTACATCATTCTTCAGACCCGCTTTTCGGACATGTCTTGGTATGCGATGAGTCGTATGCCGTTCTCTCTCCGGATCAAGATGTAAAACTGTGTTTTTATTTTCTGTGCTTATTGCATGATAATATGTGTTTATAAAGAATTTTTAGTTGAATAATGAATTAGTAATTAGCTCAACACCGGATGAGGTTAATATTGCCTTGCTGGAAGACAAGCATATTGTCGAGCTAAATAGCGAAAAAAAAGATCAGCGATTTCAAGTCGGTGACATATATCTTGGACGAGTAAAAAAACTTATTCAGGGCCTTAATGCTGCATTTGTAGATGTTGGTCATGAAAAAGATGCTTTCCTCCATTACCTGGATCTTGGACCTCAGGTCGATTCTCTTCTCAAACTTATCAAGTTGTCTACGTCAGGAAAAAATCCTGATCCAATGCTGGCAAATTTTCAGCTTGAAAAAGATATTGATAAAGGCGGAAAGATCAACAATGTCCTTTCCCCAAATCAATGGGTACTTGTACAGGTTGCTAAGGAACCGATCTCTTCGAAAGGTCCGCGGATCACATCTGAACTTTCTCTTGCCGGAAGATTTGTTGTACTTGTTCCATTCTCGGATACGGTCAACATTTCCCAGAAAATAAAAAGCGCAGAAGAAAGACAACGTCTGAAACGACTTGCTATGAGTATTAAGCCGAAAGGTTTTGGACTCATTGTAAGAACTGTAGCTGACGGAAAAAAAGTTGCTGAGCTCGACAAAGACATTCAAGACCTCGTTTCCAAATGGAAGAGTGCTTTCGAAATGCTTCAGACTGCAAAGCCACCGCAAAAGATCTTAGGTGAATTAAATCGCACGTCAACGATCCTAAGAGATCTTCTCAATCCAAATTTCAATGCCATTCACGTAAATGATGCAGCATTGGCGGAGGAGATCAAATCGTATATCAGTGGAATTGCTCCTGAACAAACTGAAATTGTAAAACTTTACAAAGGCAAACTTCCGATTTTCGATAATTTCGGAATTGAGAAGCAGATCAAATCCAGTTTTGGAAAAACTGTTACAATGGCCAACGGTGCTTATCTCATCGTTGAACATACGGAGGCTATGCACGTCATTGATGTGAACAGCGGCGGACGTACAAAAGGTGCTGATGATTCAACTCAGGAGGCAAATGCTCTCCAGGTAAATCTTGATGCAGCAACAGAAGTTGCACGTCAGTTACGTTTGCGCGATATGGGTGGTATCATTGTTATCGATTTTATCGATATGCACAATCCGACAAACAGAAAGTTACTTTTCGATAAACTGAAGAATGAAATGAAGCGCGATCGCGCCAAGCATACTATTCTTCCTCCTTCAAAATTCGGCTTGATCCAGATCACCCGTCAACGTGTGCGTCCGGAAACAAATATTACTACAGCAGAAAAATGTCCTGCATGTGATGGAACCGGCGAAATTAAAGCAAGCGTTCTTATTGTTGATGAAATAGAAAACAACCTGCGCTATTTTGTACAAGAGCAGAATGAAAAAGAACTACATCTTGCAATTCATCCATACCTCGAAGCGTATTTGAATAAAGGAACATTCTTTAATCCTTCCATCGCAGCCAAATGGAAAAAGAAATTCAAAGTAAAACTAAAAGTTACAGCGAATACGAATTACCATATGATGGAGTATCATTACTTCAATAAGATGGAGGAGGAGATTAAGATCTAACTCTTGCATCAAAGGTATTCCGGTGTTTTACTTACTCTTTTTATTAGGTCAAAGGTCAAGGGTCAAAGGTCAAGCGTAAATTCAAATTATGTCATTGATGTAAGGTAAAATGGGTATCTCAAAGGCGCAAATCAGACAGTCGAAATTCTATTTGGATAGCTAACTTATTATTTAATATTTTTAAATTAAATTTGAAAAACTTGTCTTTATGTTTTCAAATAAAAAAATTCCATCCAAGGGAGCAATAAAAGAAGCTAGTAATTTCCCGAATGCCTGGGTATATGAAATTGATTCAGAATTAGTAGAAGGTGATTTTACTCCTCCTCATGCTGTTATCGGTGCATGGCAAGTTGACTCAGAAGGAAAAATATTTGGCGATTTTGTTCCGAATCCAAATTATAGTAAAGTTTAATTGAAAGAGTTTATCTTTTGAGTTTTGACTTGAATTCATTTTGACTTTATATCGTCTTAATTCAAGATCGACTTTTAATTCCCGCCTGACCCTTGACCCTTGACCCTTGACCCTATACCTTTGACCACACAAAACTTCCACGAATGGTACGCCAGTTCCCCCAAAACCATTTTGCAAATCCCACAATTTTTCTCCACTTTCGCTTCACAAACCACATAACATCATGAAAATCGTTAAAAAAATTCTTATCGTTATCGCAGTATTACTGCTTGTATTTTCGGCTATCGGATTACTTTTCTTCCCGGCACAGATTAATATTGAAAGATCAATTGTAATCAATAAAGACATAAGCACAGTTTATGATCAGATCAGCAATCTTAAAAATTTCCAGAAATGGTCTCCATGGTATGATATGGATACGACTGCAAGTTATACTTACTCAGGACCGGAATCCGGAGCTGGTCAAGCCTTGCATTGGGATAGTAAAGAAAAAAAAGTTGGTAAGGGTAGTCTGACGATCGCTGAAGTAGTTGAAGATTCTATGGTAAACATGGACCTTGCAATGGACGGCGGAGGTGGAGTTGCTAAAGCAATTTATACTTTAAATCCGGAAGGTGATGCAACAAAAATGACATGGGCAATGAAGATGGATGCAGGAATGAATCCGCTGATGCGCATCATGGGAAAATTCATGGATGGAATGGTTGGTCCTGATTTTGAAACAGGATTGAATAAATTAAAAGCACGTGTTGAA
>JAYUWA010000428.1:0-12961 GCA_043753795.1 Bacteroidota bacterium
GTTTTCGGCGGACGAAAGTTTTGTCCCTTTATTGCAAGCGCTTTTCTCAATAAATATTATGGGCCAACTGATCAAATTTTTAATTTATCGAGAAAAGATTAAAATGATTTTTGTGGAATTAAGCAATCTACTTTCTTTTAGTGATTTTAAATTGCAATCTGAAAGAAATGCCCCGCAAATCCTGAGAATATTTGTGGATTATGAGACTACAATTTCATGGGGGCAAATCTCACTAAATAGTTCCTATTTTAGAAAATTGAACAATAAGGTTGAGCAAGAATGGAAAAATGTGAAATTAAAATATGACATAAAATGATAACGATAAATCAATACTTGACAAATCTTGCCAGTAACTATTTTATTGGATATGGAACTACCGAAAGAAGTAAAATCGATACTTCTATAGCAACTTTGATTAAAAATTTGAAGAGTTATTTTGGAGACGAAATTAAGGATGTAAAAGTTTTTGGCTCATATCAAAGAGACACCATTTTGCCAAGAAAATATGATAGCAAAAGTGATGTTGACATCATGATTATTTTTGATCATGACAAATTGAATTTGCAGCCAAAATCATATAGGCAAAAAATAGTAAGATTTGTGAGTGAATATTACTGGAATTCACTCTCGAAAATGGATTTCCCTACTGTAAGGATTGACCTTTTACACATTACATTGGATCTGATCCCTACCAAAGTCGATGGCTTTTTTGGAATGTACTATATTCCAGATAGAAATAACCAGTGGATGACAACAGATCCAGATAAATTCACCAAAGATTTGCAGTACAAGAATACTAGCAACTCTTATGTGGTTAAACCAGTGATTCGGCTAGTGAAATCGTGGAATGCAGGATCTAATTATCCGTATGAATCGTTTAAGTTGGAGAAGAAAATAGAAGAGCGAATGTTTTGGGCAGGTAAGGTTGAGGAAGATTTTTTTGGAATTGTTGATTATCTGTCAAGTTGGGATTTAGATTCACAAGGGGCAAAAGAAAAATTGATGGTTTTTAAAAATGCTATTTCTTACGTGAAGGATTATCTTAAGCAGAATAATGAAATGATGGCGAAGAAATGGCTACACAGAGTTTTGCCAGAATAGGTAATCGTATTTATTGTAACAGACTTCAGAATTGATGAGCCTAAATTCAAATTAAAATGAAAGATTATTATTGCCTTGACATTTCATTTCCTGGAATTAATTTTAATGATTTCTATGTTAAACGAGAAAACATTAAGGAACCACTTCATGCGCATTTATTTTCAAGAGAAAATGAAATCGAACTCAGAATATTTTATGATCCTGAAACAAATTTTGGCGAAAAGCTATGTATGTGGTCGACAAGAATTCATTGGTCTAAATTTGGGACATATCTTAAAGTTGAAGGGGAAGTCAAGAATGAAAAAATGCAAAGGCTAGATCTCTCTGATGCCGGATTACTCGGCACTCATTTAGGGTCAAATCTGTATGAAGGGAGTGCAAAGTATGTAGTACTGAAGATTGATTGTGTTAAATTTTATTGGTCTCCATCATCGGAAGAAATTGGCACTGCCGATTTTTATTTGAGCGATTCAGGATTTAAAGTTGTAAAGGGTTTTTATACTACACTTTATGGCTGGGACGGTGAATTTGATATTAGGCGAATGAATGACCGAGATGTATTTTACAGTTTAGGTAAGTCGCAGTTCAGACCGGAGTTTGATTTTTCATATTCGGATAGCAGAGATAATAAACAAGTTGTTATTACGAAAGAGCCTAAGATTAAATTTAAATTCAACGAAATAATTACTGATGATGAATGTATTTTCTATGGGAAATTGATTTCTTTACTTGCTTCTTTTTATTTTCATTTTAAAATTCAGTACGTAACGATGAGAATTAATTCAAAGGATCATACTTTAGTAATTAGAAAAATATTTAAGGAAGTTCCTAATGAACATAGAGGCGGTTTTTATGGTTTTGGAAGCAAGTTGAATTTTCATGATTTGTTGCAATCTGATTGGCAGGAAAAAGCCATTTTAAATTTTAAAAAATTGGAGAAGACAATTGAATTGTTTAACCAAGCTATGATTGTGGACAGAAATTCAGAGTTTCTTATTCGTTATAATATTATTGAAATTTGTAATAGTGGTAAGTGCCCAGACGTGGGAAAATTTCAGGAAACTCTAAATGCAGGTCAAAGGAAAGTTAAATATACTGATGCGTTAAATTCCCTATTAGAAACAATCCATAAAGATAACCATAAACTATTTACAGATAAGTGGCAAACTTTGTCCGGCAAGTTAAAATTAAAGCCAATGCTAAGTCCATTGACCGCATTCTTTGAATCGCAAAATCTAAAGCCAAACGAATTCCCGATTTCTGCGGATGAAATCAAAAAAATGAGAGATAATATTGTGCATGGTAGTATTGAGAAAATTGATGAAGACAGATTAAGAAAGATAAATAAGTTGTTATATAGAATTAATGGCATTCTTATCTTGAATTTACTAGGAATATCCGATTGGAAACTTGATATGGAGCTAAATTAGAATATATTATGAAGTATAACGAAAATCACGACTCCCAACTCCCCGCACTCCTTCTCCTCCAAAAGCTAGGCTGGAAATACATTTCTCCAATTGAAACGGAAAAGCAACGTGGCGGAATTAAGAGTAATGTAATTCTGGAGACCATATTGGAAGAGAAGTTGAAAGAAATTAATTTGTTTGAATACAAAGGTTCAGAGTATAAGTTTTCAGAAGGGAATATTCATGCAGCAATTCATACATTAAAGAATTTGCCGGATGAAGGCCTGGTGAGAACAAATGAGAGAGCGTATGATTTGTTGTCGTTGGGGAAAAGCTTTGAAGAAACCATTCAAGGCGATAAGAAAAGTTTTACGATAAAGTATATCGATTGGGAAAATATTGAGAATAATGTTTTTCATATAACTGATGAGTATGTTGTAGAAGGATTAAAAGATACTCGTCGCCCGGATCTGGTATTGTTTGTAAATGGTATTCCGCTTTGCGTTATTGAAAATAAGCGTCGCGATAAAAATGAATCGATAGAAGAAAGTATTTCACAGCACACACGTAATCAAGGAAAGGAGCAAGGCATTCCGAAGTTGTTTTATTACAATCAACTTTTGTTGGCTGTTCATCCAAATGAAGTTAAATACGGAGCAGTTGATACAAAGCCGAAATTCTGGAGTTTCTGGCAAGAGCAACAAGATGTTGAGCCTATCGTAACTAAGATCATTCATTCGAATGTTTATGGAATTTCGAAAGAAAATCGCTTGGCAACGGAACAAGACAAAGTCTTATACTCTTTATGCAGTATAGATCGCTTTATGGAACTGGTTTTTAAGTTCACATTGTATGATGGTGGTTGTAAAAAGATTGCGAGGTATCAGCAGTATTCTGCCGTAAAAAATTCGCTTATCAGAATCAAAGAACTCGACAAAGAAGGTCGAAGAAAAGGTGGAGTGATCTGGCATACTCAAGGAAGCGGAAAGTCGTTGACAATGGTAATGCTTGCAAAAAGTATTGCTCTTGAAAAAGGAATTGTAAATCCACGGATAATAATTGTCACAGACAGAATTGACTTAGACAAGCAAATTGCAAATACATTTAATGCCTGCGGAAAGAAAGCCGAACGAGCAAAAAGCGGAAATCATCTCATTGAATTATTGAATGAAGGTAGTACGGAGATCATGACTACTGTTATTGATAAATTTGACAGTGCTTTGAATCGAAAAGATTTCAATAACCCATCATCATCAATTTTTGTTTTAGTAGATGAAAGTCACAGAAGTCAGTACGGTTCAACAAATGCAAAAATGCGTCGGGTACTTCCGAATGCTTGTTACATAGGATTCACCGGAACGCCGCTGATGCATAAAGATAAAAGCACTGCCGATAAATTCGGTGGATTCATTGATAAATACACGATCAATCAGGCTGTAAAAGATAAAGCAGTTGTTCCACTACTTTATGAAGGTCGTGCGCCAAAACTTACAGTATATCAAAGTCAGATTGATAAAGGCTTTGATCGTTTGTCTGAGCCATTGAATGAGTATCAAACAAAAAACCTAAAACGCGAGTTTTCGTCGATCACTGAAATTTATAAATCACAACAGGTAGTTGAAGAGATTGCTTTTGATGTATCTCAGCATTATTGCAAGAACATTAAAGGAACGCGGTTTAAAGCAATGCTAGCTGTTCCATTAAAAGCTACTGCAATTAAATATCAGAAATATTTCGAAGAGCAAACAAATCCTAATCTGAAATTAAATTCAGCAGTCATAATCAGTTCGCCGGACACACGCGAAGATCACGACGAAGTGGATGAAGAGCCGAATGATGAAGTTCAGAAATTCTGGCGGCGAATAGTTACAAGAAATGGAAATGCGGAAGCTTATGAAGAATCGATCATCTCTAAATTTAAATCAGATGAGGATGAAGTAGAATTGCTGATCGTTGTAAGTAAATTATTAACCGGATTTGATTCTCCAAATTGTTCGTTTTTATACATCGCCAAACCATTGAAAGAACACAATCTGTTGCAAGCAATTGCCAGAGTAAACAGGTTGTCAGAAGGAAAGGATTTTGGATTCATAATTGACTATGTGGGAATACTTGGTGATCTGGATTCTGCATTGACCAAATACAGTGCACTTCAGGAGTTTGATGAAGAAGATTTAGTAGGAACGGTTTCGAATGTGTTGGCCGAAATTGAAAAGCTTCCGCAACGATATTCTGAATTATGGGATGTGTTTAAGGACATTGCCAATAGGAAAGACATAGAAGCAATGGAGCGCTATCTTGCTCCAAAAGACAGAAGAGATTTATTTATCGAGAAACTAATTGCCTACGCTAAGAATCTACAGGTTGCATTGGCTTCAGATGAGTTTTACAATCTTGTTTCAGATAAGCAGATAAATCAGTATTTAGTCGAATTGAAATTCTTTCAAAGTCTGCGCGCATCAATTTCTCTTCGCTATGCCGATAACATCAGCTATAAAGAGTATGAATCAAGGGTTCGGAAATTGCTCGATACATATATTGGTGCAGAAGGAGTAACTCAGATCACTGAATCAATCAATATTTTTGATGAAGAAGTATTTAAAGAAGAAGTAGAAAGAGTAACAGGATCTGTAGCATCGAAAGCAGATGCAATTGCTTACAAAATGAAAGCCGTGACATCTCAAATGATGGAAGAAGATCCGGTTTTTTATAAGAAATTTTCAGAGTTGATTGATGAATCTATTAGAGCATTTAGCGATAAGCGATTAACAGAAGCACAATATCTGGAAGCAATTCTAAAACAAAGAGACGATTTAGTCAGAGGCTCCAATGAAGGTATTCCGGCGAGCTTAAATGGGAAAATGGAGGCGCGAGCTTTTTATGGAATATTGTCGGAAAATATTCTTGCTTCAACCAAAACGAAATCGCCTGAAAATTTGTCCCTGCTTATAGCAGAAATGGGAATTGAGATTGCAGAAATTGTTAAACGCCTAACAATTCGCGATTGGAAACGTAATGAAGATGTTCAAAAGCAAATGAAGAATGATCTCGAAGATTTCCTTTTAGAAAACAGGTCAAAGTTGAAAATGGAATTGTCGTTTTCACAAATTGACGAAATACTTGAAAAGGTATTGGCTGTAGCAAAACATAAGTTCTGATGGAAGAGATATTTCGCGATTCAGAAATTCAGTATGGTACTACAAAAATTAAGTTTCGTTTACATTATAGTTCACGAAAAACCTTGGGCGTTGAAGTGCATCCAAACCGATCTGTGCAAGTAATCGCACCGGAAGGGGCAAATTATAGTCGAATTTTAAAAAAAGTTGAAGAGAAAGCACCTTGGATACAAAAGCAGATTCGGAAATACTCGAAAATCGAAAATGTTGAGACGGAAAGAGAATTCGTAAGTGGAGAAAATGTTTTTTATTTGGGTCGGCAGTATAGATTAAAAGTACGGATTGGAAAACCTAAGGTCAGATTAATTGAAAAGTATTTAATGCTAACTATTCCGGATAAGTCAGACAAAAAACAAGCAGAAGAATTAATTGATAATTGGTATAATGAACGTGCAGTTAAAGTTATTTCAAACCGATTCGCAAGATTTCAATATATTTCTGACAAAGAGAAAATTAAGGTCAATAAAGTGGCGATTAAAAAACTGGAAAAGCGTTGGGGAAGTTGCACAAAATTAGGAACGATTTCTTTCAACATTAACCTTATAAAGACTCCTATAAATTGCATTGATTATGTAATCGTTCACGAATTATGTCATTTGAAACATTTGAACCATAGCCCGAAATTTTACAAGATGCTAATGAAATATTTTCCAAAATGGGAGGAAGCTAAAAGCAGGTTAAACAAATTTTAATAGGCAGATAAAAAGAGGCTGTCTCAAATGTCAAGGTTAAAAAAATTTGATTTGTTTTTAAATCAAAATTGAAGTAAAAAAAGAGGCTGACTCACTTTTGAGACAGCCTCTTCTGTATTGTATCTTAAAATATTCTATTCTATCATAACCGGAGCCATCTTCCCGCTCATTTGCGAATTCACCACCTGAATAAAATAAACCCCTCTGCTGAATTCTTTCGCAGAGAGTAAATATTCATTTCCGTCAAAGGAAGTTTCGAAAACAATTTGTCCTACTGAAGAATATATTTTCAGTTGTGAAGCTTCATTAACGTTTGTATTAATTTTAATCGTTGCAAAGTCATTTATTGGATTCGGATAAATAGAAAATCCATGTCCTTGCAGATCTGCGATAGAAGTTCCATCATCCAGAACAAAATAAGTTTCGCACGCTGTACATCCGTTATCATCTGTAACGCAAAGTTCATATGAGCCTGCAAGCAGAATAGACAGGTCTTCTGTTATTTCTCCGATATCCCAGAGATATTGATATGTAGGTGTTCCGCCATTTACAGTAACGTCAATGCTGCCATTAGCACAGCCAATACAAGTTGAGTTAGTAATTGCTGCAGATAATTGAATTGGTTGTGGTTCATCAATGATAACGTCGGAAGTTGTGGTGCATCCTAAACTATCACTTACGGTCACAGTATAAGTTCCAGGACATAATCCGGTAACATTTTCTCCGGTCTGAACCGGAGATGTATTCCATGAATATTGAAACGGACTTTCACCGGTTGCTGTAGCATTAGCAGTACCTGTACAAGCTCCTGCACAAAGTGCATCATCAGAAGTTGCTGAAATAGCCAGTGGCAATGGTTCATTAAATGTTACAAATGCCGTTGCAGTACATCCGGTCGCATCAGTAGTCCTGACCTCATACGTACCTGCACACAAGCCTGTCGCTGTATCTGCAAATTGTGCAGGAACAGTAGACCAAAGGTAAGTGAACGGACCTTGACCGATTACTGAAGCAACCGCAACACCATCGCACTGACCTGTACATTTATTTATTGTGGAAACGGATAATTGCGTCGCACAGAAATTTGTTGTTGTAGAAATTTTAGTCAGATAAACATCCAGAAGAGTATCACCGATAATGTTTGAACTTCCAAAACGAATGGAGTCAATATACTCGCCGCAGATGTAAACATTGTTTGCATTATCAACTCCCACGCCTCTTCCTCTGTCGTTATCTAAACCACCTGCTGAACGAATCCAGTTAAGGCTCGAACCATCCGAAGCATAAGAAGCTACAAAAAGATCTGCGTATCCATTTCCATAAATCGTGTCAGGAGCAAAAATTCC
This sequence comes from Bacteroidota bacterium, assembly GCA_043753795.1. Taxonomy (GTDB): domain Bacteria; phylum Bacteroidota; class Bacteroidia; order AKYH767-A; family 2013-40CM-41-45; genus JADKIH01. The sequence continues at coordinate 7,725 of JAYUWA010000428.1, forward strand.
TGCAGCAGCATAATCACCAATTACAATCACATTACCTGCATTATCATGCGTAACAGCTCTGCCAATATCATCCTCTTCTCCACCGCCGCTTAAAGCCCAGAGATTATCACCATTGCTGTTATAAGCAGCAAGAAACATATCCATGTTGCCTCGGGAAAATATCTGATTTGTTCCAAAATATCCGGTTTGAAATTCACCTGTGATTACAATGTCACCATTTACGTTCACCATCACATCTCTGCCACGATCGAAACCTGTATCGCCGGCCATTTTCGCCCACTGCAGTGTTCCATCATTGGCATCATATTTAGAAAGAAATATTTCAGTGTGACCATTTCCATTCAGATTCAAACCTGGTGAAAATTCTGCATTGCCAACGAAGTTTCCTGTTACGTATACAAATCCACTATTATCACTAGCAATCCCATTAGCTTTATCGCTTTCTGATCCGCCTAGTCTCTGTCCCCAGATGTAATTTCCATTTGCATCAAATTTTACGACAGTTCCATCATAATCACCATTGCTTGTGAACAAATAATTTCCTTCAAAATAAGTATCGCCTTTGGTTCCGCCGCAAGCATATACATTACCTGACTGATCGCAAGCAACACCATAACCACGTGAATGAATTACTCCTGTAGTCGATAATGTTTTAACCCATGTAACTGAACCTGTCGTATCGTACTTTGCAATGAACATATTGTTGACTTCGGGACCGGGAGTGTTTTTCATAATTGTTTCCCAATAACAAGTATCCTCGAATTCGCCTACAGTATAAATATTCCCTAAGCCATCAAGTGCAATTGACTGAATTTTGTCACCACCTTTTCCGCCTGCTCGTTTAGCCCAGACAAGTCGTCCGGTTGGACTGTACTTGGCAAGGTAGATATCGTGTACACCGGCAGAGGATAAAACTATTCCATTGCCAAAATCAGTATCGTATTCGAGCATTCCAGCGATATAGGTATTGCCGTCAGGATCTGTTGCCAGATCATATCCTTCATCGAAACCTTCGCTTTGAATCGATTTTGCCCATTGAAATGATTGGGCATAGGAAATAGCCGATCCGAATAATACAAAAAGTAATATTAGCCGACATGTGCGCATTTGCATTGTAGTTGTTTTGATAGTGTTTGAATTAAGTTCTGCAGTAGGATATAAAATTATATGCCCGATTGTTTCATTTTGATCGATAATCAATGAAATTCGTAGTGAAATCTCATTTTTGCTGAAATTTCATAGTTTCATAGAGAGAAGATAAAATTCTGATAATGATTTTAACTTTCCTGATGATTAACGTTAAGTTATTGTTGTCTAAGTTCGGATTCGCTGTAAGTGCCGTGTCTATTGATGTTCAGGGCAATCAGATTGTTCTGCGAAGTTGAGGAATTTAAAGGGAATCTCTGTAAATTCACTTTTTAGTTCATTTGGGAGCCATTATGTATGCAGGATTATTGTTTAAATAGACTTTCAATGAAAATCCCTGCAGTAAAATTTTGTCGTGCAGCCGGATTATAATACCGGCCGGAGAAAGCATTCAGGTCATAGCCCGAGATATAAAAAACATTTGTCAAATTTTCAACTTGCGTAAATACAGACCATAAAAACTTTTTACCCCGGAACTTTTTTTCAACTTTCAGATTGAACAGATTGTTTTCAGCTGCAACATCCGTACTTAAATCGTTAAGTGGAATTGATCCCGTAAAGTAGTGGGTAATAGACAAAGACCATCGATCCTTTTTTGTCAGCTCAATAGTTGATGAAACAGCTTGATCGGGAATGCCTGTCAATTTTTTATTCGTTAGATCGGTTTCTCCTGAAATAAAATTAACAAATCTGAAATCATATAAAGTGATTCCATTTCCAATATTCAATGAAACTTTACCTTGATCATTCAATCGGAAACTAAAATTGGTTTGTATTTCTAACCCTTTTTGAGATGTGTTACCGCTATTGATAAAAAATTCTGTTTCGTTTTCATCAATTCTTCTTGAAATAGTATTGGAGAGATTATATTTAAAAATGGAAATGTCTGTATAGAACAATCTGTTTTTAGTTTTGACTCTTAATCCGGCCTCATAGTTCCAGCCAATTTCAGGATTTAATGAAGAATTAATTTTGTTTCCTGAAGGTCGAATCTCGGCTGTTGTGGGAACTGAGTAGCCTTTTGAAATGACACCACGGATCACAAAGAAGTATTTTGGAGAATAAGAGATTGAAAATTTAGGCATTAGTTGCGGTGTATAATTTATTTGTTGAATGCCGGACTCCGGAAAAATACCATTGATTAAAACAGCATTCAGATTTTCACTCAGACTTATCTGCGTAGTAATTCTATTTCCTATATATGCTGTTGCTGAACTGAAAATCACCAGGTAATTATTAATTATCTTATCTGAAGCCTTAGATTGTCCGGCTTCTCCGGAAATATTTTCAAAATTATTGATTGCGGAGTGCAGGATTGCGCCTTCAATACCTGTAACAAATTTGTATCTGATCAGATTAACATTTTTGTTTTCTATCATCAGCCACATTCTTACATTTGCTCCGGATTCTTTTCTTGTCTCATAATTTGTAATAAATGGATTGCTAAATCGGGTGTGCATCGAACTTATAGCTGCTGAAAATGTAAAACGTTGATTTATTTTATAATTCAATTGAGCCCCAAGCCATCCGGTTCGGTTTTCAATTCTTGCTTGTTGCTCAATTGCAGAAGGAAGAAATGCTGTCGCCGGTCTCGATTGTTGCGGATCATCAATTGCTTGTTGCTTTGTTAATCCACCAGGTGTCTGGTATTTCAGATTGGAAATAAATCCAAAAACATCAACTGCTAATTTTTCCGATAAATTAATTTTATCGTAGATCATGACATTAAAGTTGCGGATGGCGCTATTCATTCTATAGCCATCATTTCTGCGGTAGCTTTCAAAAAAAGTTATCTGATGTTTTTTCAGATTAATGTCAGTTCGTACCGATTGATAAATTTCGCCATATGAACCAGAGTTGATCCTCATCTTGACAGAAATTATATCATCGGATGGAGAGTGAAGTAATTTAACAACACCGCCCGAATTTGCTCCGAAAATACTTCCATCAGGACCTTTTAATATTTCAATTCCTGAAAATAGTGAATGATCAAAAAGGTTTAAGTATGTGTTTCCACCAGCATCAGTTAATGGAAATTCATTGAAATAAAATTTTACATTTCGTATTCCGAATGGAGAACGTAACAAACTTCCTCTTATAGAAAACCGGAAGCTACCCGGTGATCGCTCTTCCATTCTTATTCCGGGATTTAGATTTGCAAGATGGAGCAAAGACTTGTCACGCGAATTATTCAGTGCTAAACTATCTATTACTACAGAAGAAGCAGGTTGATAAAACTGTTGTTCTGCTTTGAAATAAGATGTGACTACAACTTCCTTTAATGTGGAAGAAATTAGTGTATCCTGCCCAATAGCTACATTTGTAAAGAATAAAATAAAAAAGGTAAGTCGTAGCAGCATGGTTAAATATAAAATAAATTTTCAAAGTATGAAATACAATACTTTTAGGCAGCCGATCTTTTTCCTTTAAGGATGTTCATCATCAACTTTTCCTCACTACTTAGCTTAGCAGTTGCTTTTTCATTTGCTGTATTCTTTTTCGCGAGTTCATGTAATTTGTTGTTTTCGTATAATTCCAGAATCACGGGATTAACATAATACTTTTTACAAACTGTCCGTGTATTGCCAAGTTTTTCACTTACAAAGTCCAATGCTTCAACTATATTTTTCTTTGCTACAGCCAGGGAAGGGGCAACGCCAATTTTCTTCAAAGCTTCCAATGCTTGTAATGTTCCGGCCCAGGTCCGGAAATCTTTTGCTGAAAACTCTCCACCTGTAGCTTTACGGATGTACGAATTGACCATACCCGAATCAACTTTATGATGGTTTCCTTTTTCATCGATGTACTGAAAAAGTTCTTTGCCGGGAATATCACGGCATTCTTTTACAATTTTGGCGATCTTTTTATTGTTGAGTTTAATAGTATGTTCAATCCCTTTCTTTCCTTTAAAGCAAAATGTAAGTGAGCCGGCTTTTACATCTACGTGGCGGTCTTTCATAGTTGTTATACCATGGGAACCATTTTGCTTCTCATAACTTTCATTTCCTATTCGGATATATGTTTGTTCCATTAAACTTACTATCGTTGCAATTACTTTATCGGCGGTCAGACTTTTTTGTGCAAGATCGGAACGCATCTTACTTCTTAATTTCGGTAGACTTTTTCCGAAGTCGAGCATATGAAGAAATTTCGTTTCGTTCCGGAGAGAATTCCAATTGGTGTGATACCGATATTGTTTGCGGTTTTTTACATCATATCCTGTTGCCTGAATATGTCCGTTCTCAGATTTACAGATCCATACATTTTGCCATGCAGGCGGAATAGCTAATTTTCGAATTCTCTCAAGATCATTTTTGTTGGTCAGTATTTTACCTTTAAAAAGGTATTTAAATCCTGATTTAAGAGTAACTCTTTCAATACCCTCCGTTTGGTTGTTTATATAATTGAGGCGAGCCGCTTTAGCAGAGCCCTTGTGATCATAAAAAAGTCCGGAAGTTTTCATATCGGAAAAATGATTTAAAAACAATGCCATTGAAGATCACAAGGCGAAAACGTGGAATATTCAAATAATCTATAAGGAAATAAGTCCATCGATCTCCTGCATTTCAAGGTATTTATTAATTATGGAATCGGCGTCAAGCATAACTTCTTTAATAGTTATGCTTATGTACTTGCCATTTGCAGATTCCTTTTTGGTTATCACCGAATCGCCGGAGAACTTCGATTCTACCAACGCTTGTTTCTTACTGTCGGCCGGAATTATAAATTTAAACATATAGACGATCGGCCAGGTTTTGGTTTTATTCAGTTCATTCCTGAGGTTGTCAAATTGTTCGTTTATATTCATGGTCTAAAGGTAATGAATCGTTTTGTTACTATTTTTGTCCAAAGAAACTGAAATGGAAAATTTTGAGATCACCGGCGATAACATCCACTTGAATCAATTACTTAAGTTACTTCGATGGTGTGAATCAGGAGCTGATGCAAATGCTGCAATTGAAAATGGCGAAGTAAAAGTCAATGGGGAAGTAGAATTACGCAAAAGAAATAAGATCAGAAAAGGAATGAAAGTTGAATTCGCGGGACAAACCGTACTTGTTAACTAATAACTAACCCGTTGTTCGAAATTA
>JAYUWA010000429.1:0-12958 GCA_043753795.1 Bacteroidota bacterium
CAGAAAAATGAACTTGCAACAAATTCTCTTAAATTCATTGATGAACAAGTTTTATTGATCTCTCAGGATCTCAATAGTGTTGAAAAAGAATTTGGAGATTTCCGTGCGCAAAAAGGAATTACCGATCTGAATATTGAAGCACAAGGTTTCGTAAACAGTGCACGTGAATATGATGTACGACTCTCGGAAATAGATCTAAAGCTAAGTTTCCTTCAGTATCTTCAATCTTATGTTGAAGATGATAAAAATATCAGTGGTATGTCGCCGGCATCTATCGGAATTGATGATGCCTTACTTTTGAAATTGATCAGTCAGTTAAATGATCTGGAAAGTCAGCGTGAGATCATGCGTGCCGGAGCTACGGAAGAGAATCCAAGGATTCAGGAATTCAATCTCGCAATTCAGAATACAAAAAACGATTTGATCGAGAATATCAAGAGTATCAATGCCGGTTTAACTGCTTCAAAAGCGGAGGCGAGATCTCAGTTGAATAGAGTAGAAGGTCACATTGCAACATTACCCGGTACTGATCGTGTAATTGTCAATATTAAACGTCAGATGGAAGTGAAAGCAAACCTTTACACTTACCTGATGCAAAAGCGTGCTGAAACTGCTATCATTCTTGCAGGAACTACGTCAGACAATCGTCCGATCGACCGCGCAGCGGCTTCTTTTAATCCAATCCGCCCTGTTAAGTCTGAGATTTATCTTATCTCAGTATTTATGGGTTTAATTTTACCTGCTGCTTTCGTTTACTTCAAAAATATGTTGAACGATAAGATCATGGATCGTTCTGATATAGAGAAGCTAACAAAATTACCTGTAATCGGAATGGTAGGAATGAGTGAATCAACAAATGAATTTGTGATTCAGGAGAATTCAAAATCATTCATTGCTGAAGCATTCCGTTCTATTCGTACAAATCTTCAATTCTTTATCCGCAATCAAAATAAAGCGAAAACATTCCTTGTAACCAGTTCAATTTCGGGAGAAGGAAAAAGTTTTTGCTCTTTGAATCTCGCGGCAATATTTGCCCTCAGTGGAAAGAAAACTATATTAGTTGGATTCGATTTACGGAAGCCGAAATCGATGAATCATCTGGGACTGAAAGGGGAATTGGGAGTAACTAATTACTTGATCGGTTCAAGTACTGAAAAACAAATCGTTCAGACATCAGGAATTTTAAATCTTGATATCATTTTAACCGGGCCTAAACCGCCGAACCCTTCGGAGTTATTGCTGACTGAACGGATTGATGAACTGTTTGTCTACCTGAAGGATAATTACGAATACATCATTCTTGATTCACCACCCTTGGGCTTGATCTCTGATCCATTGATCCTGGCAAAATATTCTGACTCTGTAATCTATATCGTTCGCCAGAATTTTACACGACGTTTACATCTTGATGCTTTAAATAAATTGCATACCGAAGGACGAATAAAAAATGTAGGTGTCATATTAAATGCCGTAGCTAAAAAATCTGTCGCATATGGTTATGGTTATGGTTATGGTTATGGCTATGGTTATGGCTACGGTTATGGTTCAAAAGCAAATGCCGGATATTACGAAGATGTGATCGAAGATGATAAGCCAAAATCAGGTGGTATCTTCAGTCGCAACAAGAAGAAAAAGAAAGAGTAGTATATATTCCTGCTCAGTTTTCAATTTCGAAAAATCTTCCTTGTGAAAAAGATCGCAATCCTACAGTCAAATTATATTCCCTGGAAAGGTTATTTCGATATTATAAATCAAGTCGATGAATTTATTTTCTACGACGATGTGCAATACACCAAAAACGACTGGCGCAACCGGAATAAAATAAAGACTTCCAATGGTTCTTTATGGCTTACAATTCCTGTTCGGCAGGAAAATCTTTCACAAAAGATCAACGAAACAAAAGTCTCCCAGGATAACTGGGCAGAAAAGCACTGGAAGTCGATCTCTTTGAATTATTCAAAAACTCCTTTTTTTCATTTATATAAAGACAGGCTTGAAAAGTTTTACAATGAAGTCCAAACACCTTTACTGAGTGAAATTAATCGTTCTGCCATCGAACTTATCAATTCGTTTTTAGGTATAAATACTGTTCTAACTTCTTCATCCGACTATAAGCTGATCGAAGGTAAGAATGAACGTTTAATAGATTTGATCCTTCAGGCCGGCGGTACTCATTATCTGAGCGGTCCCTCTGCGAAAGATTATATCATTGAAGAATTATTCAAAGAGTCAGGAATTGAAGTTAGTTGGATGAATTATTCAGGGTATCCCGAGTATCCGCAAATGCATCCGCCATTTGAACATGCTGTCAGCGTATTGGATCTGTTGTTAAACACCGGACCCGATGCAAAGAAATATATGAAATGAAAAAAGTAAGTATTGTTACTACCATGTATCACTCGGCAAAGTACCTGCCTGAGTTTTATGCCAGAGCCCGCAAGGCTGCTGAGCATGCCGGTGTACAATATGAATTCATATTTGTAAACGATGGCTCTCCTGACAATTCTCTTGCGGTAGCTTTGCAATTGCGCGATGAATTTCCGAATGTTTCTGTTGTAGAATTGTCCAGAAATTTCGGACACCACAAAGCGATTATGGCGGGACTGCGTGAGTGTAAAGGGGATCTTGTATTCCTGATCGACTGTGATCTGGAAGAACAACCTGAATTACTTTCTGATTTCTATTCCAAAATGGAGGAGTCAAAGGGTGATGTAATTTTTGGCGTACAGAATTCACGTAAAGGAAAGTGGCGCGAGCGTCTTTTTGGACAAGTCTTCTATAAAGTGTTCAATCACTTTGCGGAAAGACCTATTCCGGAAAATATTATTATGGCCCGTTTAATGACAAAGGCCTATGTCGATGAATTGATCAAGTATGACGAAAAGGAATTTTTTCTTGGCGCAACTTTTATGGAAGTGGGTTTCAAACAAATTCCGGTTTCTGTTGACAAAAAAGATAAAGGATCTTCTACGTATAGTCTGAGTAAGAAAGTGGCCCTGATGGTCAATGCAATTACAAGCACAAGCAATAAACCACTGATCTATGTGTTTTATTTTGGTGCAATGATCAGTTTTGTTTCTTTCGCTTTCATCATCGTATTACTTTTTCGGCACTTTTTCATTGAGAAGCTCCTTACAGGATGGCCTTCTCTGATCGTTTCAATCTGGTTTCTCAGTGGTCTGATCATTCTTTGTATCGGCCTTTTGGGCATTTATCTCTCCAAAATCTATATGGAAACGAAACACCGACCTACGGTAGTCGTAAGAAAGAGATACGATGCCCGCTAATGGACAATAAGTTTCTCGACGAATCAATCAACTATTACCGTGATAAGATCAAACAATTTGGCAGCAGTGCCGAAGGAATGGATTGGAAGAACAGCGATACGCAATATCTGCGTTTCGAAGTCATAGCGCGATACTTAGATTTTTCTACTCGCCCTACAGTCCTTGATGTTGGATGTGGAAATGGTGAATTCAATAATTTCATTCAGCAAAATTCACGAGCAATTGTTTATTCCGGAATAGATGCTGTACCTGAAATGGTAGCAATGACAAATGAACGATTCGGAGAAAATACAGCTTCGCTTCACGATCTGCTTTCATGGAATACAGACCTGCAATTTGATTATGTAATTGCTTCCGGTACTTTTAATGCGAAACTCAGTGCAACTGAGCAAGAGTGGCGGGAATATTTTTATGGAAATATCTCCAAGATGTTTACAATGGCCAAAAAAGCAATTGTATTTAATTGCATGACATCTTTTGTAGACTATACTTACGACAGACTTTATTATCCAACAGTTCAGGAACTGTCTGATTTTGCCGTAAAGAATTTATCACGAAAATTTATTATTGACCATTCGTATCCATTGTATGAAGTTACAATGGTCATTCAGAAATAAATGAAGAATCTTATAATTGTAGGTACAGGAGATTATGCTTTGGTAGCTTTGTATTTTTTAAAGCTTACCGGGAAGTATAATATTATTGCCTTCTCTGAAGAAAAGTCCTACATAAGGTTTGATATTGTCGAAGGTTTGCCAAATATTCCTTTTGAAGAACTTGAGTTCAAAGCTCCACCGGACGATACTGTGCTGTTGATTGCAATTGGTCCGAATAAAGTCAATTCAGTTCGTGAAAGATTATATCTGAGCGCCAAAGAAAAAGGATACTCATTCATTAAATATATCAGTCCGCAGGCAAGTGTATGGGACGAAAATGCAATTGGCGAAAATTCATTTATTTTTCCTAATTGTGTAGTAGAGCCATTTGCTAAAGTTGGTAATAATTCAGTCTTGTGGTCAGGAACAGTAGTTGCGCATCATTCGGAAGTCAAAGATCATTGTTTTCTTGCTCCCGGTTCTTGCATTTCTGGTCGGTCAGTCATTGGTTCAAATTCATTTATCGGCATTAATGCAACGGTACGTGACAACGTTACCATAGGAGAAAAGTGTATTGTCGGCGGTGGCGCTTTGATTAAGAAGAATCTTGAAAATGGCGGAGTTTATTCTCAACAAGGCACAGCTAAATTTAATGATGACAGCTTTAATACTAAAGTTTAAGTTCTGCTATGTTCGGTAAGTTCTCATCAATGATCACACGACTGTATGATAAACAGATCGATGCTACCGGGCTTGCACTTTTTCGTATCTTATATTTTGCAAATTTATTTTTCGAAGTTCTTCAGATCTTCAATTTCAGTCATCTAATATTTGATAAAATTCCATTCGTAGAAGGGAATGAAGTTGCAGTTGGAATAGGTCTAGTGATCTGGCTTATTGTCATTACTTTTTTATGCATAGGCCTGTTTACAAAAGTAGCAGCGATAATAAATTATCTCCTTACCGTGATCTTTTTTGGAATGGCCGGAGATTATGCATATCACATGTACTACTTGTATACGGGTGTAAATTTGTTGATCTTATTTCTGCCTGTCAGCAAGGTGCTTTCTCTTGATCGTTTACTTGCGAAGTTAAAATATTCATCATCGCGATTCAGATACGAGCCACCGACAACAGTGAGTGCATTGTCATATCTCGTTCCTGTAATGATAGGGGTCGGATTCGTTTATTACGATTCTATTCTCTACAAACTTGTTTCACCTTATTGGTTAAATGGTTTAGGAATGTGGCTTCCTTCGTCACTCCCTATGATAACACATATTGATCTGTCAGCGATCTTGAATATAAAGATCCTGATGAAGTTTGTCGGGTATCTCACATTCGTTTTTGAATTTGTATTCTTGTTTTTATTCTGGCACAGAAAATGGCGTTTTCCTTTATTTATAATTGGAATAGGACTGCATCTGGGGATTTTACTTGAATTTCCATTACCTTATTTTGCAGTCGGAGTGGTCGCTCTGTATCTGTTAATGGTGCCGGTTTCACTTTGGAAAAAAATAAATCTTAACAAATCTGAAAAGCGAACTCTGACTTTTTACTTCGATGCTGAATGTCCGTTGTGCGTGCGCACCGTCATTGTCTTGAAGCATTTCGACATATTCCGGAGAATAGAATTTATTTCTGTGCAAGCATCTTTTGGAAATGTTCCGGCGCTTAAAAATTATTCTGAAGTTCAGCTTCTAAATGACATCCATAGTGTAACAAGCAAAGACGAAGTTTCAAAAGGATATGATACTTATCGGAAAGCTTTCACTTCAATGATCTGGACATTTCCTATAGCTTTGTTGATGTATGTACCCGGTATTTCTCATCTGGGTCGTGCTATTTATTCTTACATAGCAGAGAATCGTACAAATGAACGATGTACTGATGAAACTTGCGGCTATGAACCACCGATAATACCCAAAGGTGATTCTGAATTCAAGCTGCTGCATAATCTTACATTGCGTGAACTGAAAATATTTTCTTTAAAAGTACTGCTTGTACTAGCTGTATTTATTCAATTAGCAATTTCTTTAAATGCGTACCTGTCAAAAAAGATCCGGCATTCCGGATACTTGAAAAATTCAATTTTTGATGGAAATCTTACGGCTTTTTCATCAAGTGTGAAATCCGTTGCACGACCATTTATAGGGATTACAAACCATCCCGTTTTCATGGACTTTCATTTCAAGGAATACAATCATATTGTTGCAATTGTTTACAAAGGTAAAAGCGGACTTGAGTTTTTACCGGTGATCAATGAAAAGGGAATGCCAGGAGCATATCTGAAAGGCGGAAATTTCGTCAATTGGACGTTTAAAGTGAATTCTGCCGACATGAATCAGGCAAAACTATCTACAGGTATTTTGCGTTACACAGCATTCTGGGCGGGTTCGAAAGGTCATTCTTTGAAGGACCTTCAATTCGTTATTGTCGTAAAGAAAATCGAAAACTATATCGACTGGGAAAAGGATTTTCTGAAAAACCAGTTGAATGTTCCTTGGCAAGTTGCCGGAACAGCAGGTTGGAAAGATGGCGAATTCAGTACGGATCTGTCTGACATAGAAAAAATGTAATTATGATTCCATTCAATAAGCCGTTTCTTACAGGTAAAGAAACAACATACATTAAGGAAGCAGTGGAGTCAGGGAAAATTTCCGGCGATGGAATTTTCACTAAACGTTGTCATGAATTCTTTGAATCAAAGTATGGTTTTAAAAAAGTACTTCTTACTTCTTCTTGTACGGATGCATTAGAAATGGCTGCGCTTTTACTGCGGACAGAGCCGGGCGATGAGATCATTGCACCAAGTTATACGTTTGTTTCTACTGTGAATGCCTTCGTACTTCGTGGAGCAAAAATTATTTTTACCGATAGTTCTGCTGAAAGTCCGAATATAGATGTTTCCAAAATTGAATCCCTGATTACTCCTAAAACAAAAGCAATTCTCCCTGTGCATTATGCAGGCATTGCATGTGATATGGATGTGATCATGGACATTGCAAACAAGCACAATGTCTATGTTGTTGAAGATGCAGCACAGAGCATCGACGCCTATTACAAAGGGCGCCCCTTAGGAAGCATTGGTCAGCTTTCTGCATTTTCTTTTCATGAAACAAAAAATATCATATCAGGAGAAGGAGGCATGCTTGTGATGAACGATTCATCTTTTATTGCAAGAGCAGAGATCATTCGCGAGAAGGGAACTAATCGCTCTGCATTTTTCAGAGGAGAAATTGATAAATATGGTTGGGTCGATATTGGCTCTTCATTTCTCCCATCTGAAATTATAGCAGCATTTCTTTTTGCACAATTGGAGAATATGAATAAGATCCAGGCCAAGCGAAAGTTCAGTTGGGAAACGTATCATGATTCTTTGAAACCACTTGCAGCAAAAGGATTTTTCAAAACACCGCATATTCCCGCATATGCAACTAACAATGCACATATTTATTACATCGTTTGCAACACCCCTGAAGAGCGTCAACGATTAATATCAGTTCTTCGTCAGGAAAATATTTATTCAGTATTTCACTATCTGTCATTGCACAAAAGTGAATTTTATAAAGACAAGTATTCAGGACCTGAATTGCCAAATTCGGATCACTTCTCAGATTGTCTTATTCGTCTGCCAATGTATTACGACCTTTCTGAAAAGGATATAATGCATGTAGTTAAAGTGATCAAAAAGTTTTATAACGGTAATTCTTAGTTCAATGGATTCAGTAGTAAAAAAATCGATCCTTGCTGTACTACTGCTTTTCTGCGTCTACGGTTTTTTCTTTCCACAACTTCCTGTCGTTAATCCCGATGAATTATGGGAGACCTCACGCGGCTATCATATGAAAACGATGCTCAAACCCGGTGAACCACTTTTGCCGGAGTCTGTTGCCCCGTTTTATTCGTCTATTGGAAATATGGGTTGGAAAAGCTGGTGTATTCTGTCAGTAAAGACCGGAACATTCGCAGCGATGATGTATCTGCTGCCTTTCGATGAGCTGATATCAATGCGCTATGGAATGTTTTTCTGGAGTTTGCTGGCAATCATGTTTACCTATTTAGTTGCACGACAATTTTCACTCAATAAATGGTATGCGCTACTGGCGGTAGCTACACTTATAGCCTTGCCGGATTTCTTCTCGCAGATTCATAGAGAACGATCAGAGATTATGATCTGTGCATGTCTGATGATTGGAGTTTATATTTTCAACAAATTGATTTATTCTGAAGCGGGAACCAGGAAAACGATCTACCTGTTTTTATTTGGAGTAATATCATGGCTGCCATCCTTGCTGATCCATCCTTCGGCAATTGTTATTCCTGCTGTTGCGGGATTGTTTTATTTGTACTATGAATGGAAATCATTTCTCAAAGCACAGAGTTTCTTATTCGGCGCAGGACTTATGATCGGAGCAATGTTCTTTCTTTTTATCATGAATGAAATGAAAGAATTTGCTGTAGCAGCAGGAGGTGGAAATTATTTTCTGTATCAAGGTCCTCCTGTATTGGTAAAAGGATGGAAATATGTGATCTCCATTCCATATGCTTTCTATAACAAGTTCTTTGTAGCAAATCCTATTTCACGTCCACTTTCATTCTTGATCTTTGTCGCTGCATTTGTGTTAATTGCATTGCAGGCAAAAGGTAAATTGAGTTCTATATCAGTGCATCGCGATTTTATCCTGATTTGTATTTCAACATTCCTTACGCTTACTATCTTATATTTACTTTCCGGTAGTTTTGGAAATTTCAATGTAATAGTTGCGCCACTTGTGGCAATAATTATTTCGGGTTATTTCAGCAAGACGATGCAAAATCAAGTTGCCAAAAGTAAGTCTTCTGTTGTACTTGCTTCATTACTTCTTTTTACTTTTACAACCAATGCAATTGGGCTGAGTCAAGATGTCAGGATGGCGAAGGAATACACTCGCATCACTTCGCATGTCCGTTCAATAATTGTTAAAGATGCTGCTGTTCTAGGGTTGGCGCTGTATTATAACCCTTTCAAGGATCAGCCGTATTATTCTAATTCATGGTTCAATCCATATGGCGGTCGAATAGAACAGTCGTTCAGCGATGCCGTAAAAGCTTTGAATGTTGAGTACGTAATAGTAGATGATGCCTTTGTCGGTCGCGCCTTATTGGATCGCGGTCGCGGTTGGACTGATTCTATGTTTACCTACCTGAAGAAAAATGGCGAAGTGATCGACGAGATCCCTGCAAATTATTTTGTCGGAAACCGAGTTCCCGATCCTGAATTCTACGATCAACAATGGCGATTCCCTGAACAAATGAAGAGCTATATTCGGAAGATAAGGATTGTGAAGTTGAAATAATAATTACTAATTACCAATTACTACTCACCAATTACTACTCACCAAAAGGAAATTGTTCAAAGGAAAACTCGATACTCAAAGCAAACTGCTGTTCAAGAACAGTGGGTGGGTATTCTTTTCTAATTTTTTCAGTACAGGCTTAGCTTTTTTGAGATCAGTGATCATTGCCCGGGGATTAGGTCCGGGGATATACGGGACATATGCAATTGTTGTCGCCTTTGTCGGGTTGATTCAGGAGTTTCTGAACTTGAATATTGGAACAGCACTGATAAAGTTTGGTGCAGTGTACCATACTGAAAATCGAAACGACAAGTTGATGGCTTTTGTAAAATCCGGCATGCTGGTAAGTTTTATAATGGCGGTCTTTTCAGTGGTCGTTATTGCAATCCTCTGTTTTATTTCATATGATACGTTCATAGACAAACCGGATCTGGAATGGTTTATCATTTTTTACGCTATTGCAGCAAGTATTACCTATGTAAATTCGATTAGCAAGTCAATGTTGCGCCTGCATTATAAATTTCGGATGAGTTCGATTATCCAGATGATAATGGATGTAGTGGAAACACTGGCAATTGCTCTTGCAGTATTCATCTATCCAAAAGACCTGAATGTATTTTTTGTTGCAATCATTATAACCAGATTTTTAAACGGTTTTATTTGCAATCTCCTTGCATATTACGAATTGAAAAAGGAGTTGATGCCACATTTAAGTGCTCCTATGGTGCTTATCAGGGATGAGAAAAAATCGATCATGGATTTTATTTTTGGTAATTCGATTGGTAATTCTTTAAAGACAATCATCAGTCAAGGGGATATACTTTTGCTCGGCCTCTTAACTTCGCCACAACAAGTCGGGTTTTATGCTGTTGCAAAAAAACTGGCATATTCAGTACTTACCTTGTCTGATCCTTTAGTGTCATCGATCTATCCGCAACTATCAAAATTGCTTGCAGAAAAGAAATTCCGGGAGATGAAAAATATGTTGATACGGATAACGTCAATAGCACTGGTTCCCGGGGTGATATTCATTGTCTCAACTTTCTTTTTGAATGAGTGGATAATTAAAACTGTCTACGGACCGGAATATTTACCTGCAACACAAGCGTTTTTCTACTTCGTAATAGGAGCAGTTTTAGGAGCATCAACATTCTGGACATTGCCACTGGTACAAAGTCTCGGCATCGTCAGAATTAGAATAAAAGTTTACATTGCAACTATAATTATAGGTACGACAATGGCCTATATTCTTGTACCTTCTATGCACAATGCCGGAATGGCATTGGCATTACTTATTACTAACATTATGAATATGCTTATCTTCATCTATGTCGCAGAGAAGAAAGTAAATGAAAAAATATTAATTCAGGATTCATTGCCAACCACCTAATTAGTTATGATCATCCAATACACAAAGACCACATTTATTACTCATCCTTTTGCAATTCTGAACTTCTTAAGAGGTCAGAAGCAAGACTTGCACGAAGCTATGATTGTAAAAGCTGCAAAGACTTTGCTAGGGAAAAAGTATGATAGTATAGAGGCAAAAAAATACCTGCAAGAAATTCGTTCCGGGGAATTTGTTCCAATGAATACTTTGCCAGGAGTAACACTTCCCGGAAATAAGCCGGTCCATCTGTTTGGAAAATTTCTTTACTTCATCGTTCGATGCGCCAAGCCTGAAGTGATGATCGAAACCGGCGTAGCACACGGTGTTTCTTCATGGACGATACTGAATGCAATTCACAAAAACGGCACAGGGAAATTATATTCTATTGATCTTCCCAATTTAGATCTGAAAAGTTATAATCCGCAAAACATTTCGCAGCAAAGCGGATGGGCAGTACCTGACGTTTTAAGAAAGCATTGGGAGTTACAACTAGGTCCGTCAAATGAATTACTTCCTGTACTTGTTCAGAAGCTTGGTAAAGTCGATATCTTTTTTCACGACAGTGACCATTCCTATAAAAATATGATGTTTGAATTCAAAGCTGTTTTTTCTGCATTGAAAACTGAAGGACTTATTATTTCAGACGATGTACATAAAAATGAATCCTTCCGTGATTTTGTGAATGCGGAGCAGATCGTTGGGATTCAGTTTTTGACTAAGGGTGGTGCTGCCGTAAAACGCCCCTCATAAAATAAGCCGTGTCGGTTGTTCTCTATAAACTTACTCTTAAACTTAAAAAGTGTAAGTTTAAGTTTAAGAGTAAGTTTATAGAAGGAAAACAATTCCCTTTCCACGTCTATACAAGTAACTTTCCAGCCCCTTTTTCAGTAAAAACACCCTATGTTACCCATCTACCAGCCATATTTGCCGGCTTCGTGCTTGCAGTATGCTCATGACGCATTGGATTCAACCTGGATCTCTTCTCAGGGCGTTTATATCGACAAGGCAAAGGAAAAACTGAAGGAAGTAATTGGCAGTAAATATCTGATTCTTGTCAATAACGGGACGTGTGCAACGCACATGCTTGCTTTGGGACTGAAGTTCAAGTATCCGAATTTAAAGAAGATCATTGTACCTAATAACGTCTATGTTGCTGCATGGAACAGTTTTCTGTTTTCAGGCGGATGGGAATTTGAAGTGATCGATGCAGATGAAAATACGTGGAATATCGATCACACAAAGATCAAAGATGGCGGTAAAGACACTGCATTTTTAGCAGTACACAATCTTGGAAATATTATCAATGTCCCTGCACTGAAAAAACGTTTTCCTGAAATGCTCATCGTTGAAGATGATTGTGAAGGATTGTTTGGAAAGTACGATGGGAAATATTCGGGAACTGAATCATTAATTTCGTCCCTTTCATTTTTCGGTAATAAAACCATCACCAGCGGTGAAGGCGGTGCTGTTCTTACTGCAGACGAAGAGATTTTCGAATATCTGAATTCTATTCGTGGACAAGGCCAGTCGAGCATGCGTTATATTCACGATAAGCTTGGTTACAATTATCGTATGACGAATATTCAGGCGGCATTGCTCTATGGCCAGTTGATGATCCTCGACGAGATCAGAGAGAAGAAATCTGCAGTCTTTGAATTATACAAGAGTGAATTGTCGGAAGTAGATGAAATTTCTTTTCAACAACTTGAACCCGGCACTGAACATGCTCAGTGGATGTTTGGTATCCGTTTGCATAAGTTTGATTTTGTAAAAAAGCGAATGCTGGAGTTGTTTCTTTTTGAAAATAACATTGAAACAAGACCAATGTTTTATAGCATTAATCAGCATGCGCATCTTTCGAAGATAAAGAGTGATAATACTGTTGCCGACTTGCTGAATCATCAGTGTTTGATCCTTCCAAGTTTTCCTGAATTGACGAGAAGTCAGATCCTTACCGTTACACGTAAGATCAAAGACTTTCTTCGAACTTCTAAATAGGCAATTGTGAATTCAGGATCCGAAAAAATTACTGTCCTTACTTCATCTGATAAGTTGATGTGGGATAATTTTTACGACCAGCTTCCTGTAGAATTGCGTGATGTCAATTATTCATACGACTACAATTTCATCTATGAAAAAAATGGTGACGGTAGTATCAGATTATTTGTCTTTCAGCAAAATGAGCAGACTTATTTTTATCCTTTCCTGATTCGTACGGTATTTTCAGGAAAAGAAGCAACAGATTATAAGGACATCGAAACTGTTTACGGTTATACAGGTCCGGTTTCAACCACACATAATTCTGATTTCATACAGATAGCAGACAAAGCATTTTGTGACTATTGC
>JAYUWA010000430.1:0-4306 GCA_043753795.1 Bacteroidota bacterium
CCCTTTGCAAAAAATGCACAGATCTGGGATCTGAACATTGGAGTATTATATATTACTGCTGTATCATCAATTTCTGTTATTGGAATTTTGATGGCCGGATGGTCAAGTAATAATAAGTATTCTTTACTTGGTGCAATGCGAAGTGGTGCGCAGATCGTGAGTTACGAGCTTTCAGCAGGATTGGCAATTTTGAGTATCGTTGTTCTGACAGGTAGTTTGAAGATCTCGGATATCATTGCAAGTCAGGAGACCGGCTGGTGGTTATTCAGGGGCCATATTCCTGCATTGATCTCATTCGTAATTTTTATCATTGCAGTAACTGCAGAAACAAACAGAGCTCCATTCGATATGGCTGAAGCAGAATCAGAATTAACGGCAGGTTTTCATACGGAATATTCAGGGATGAAATTCGCTTTGTTCTTTCTTGCTGAATATGTGAATATATTTATTGTATGTGCTATCGGAGCAACATTGTTTCTCGGTGGATGGATGCCGTTTCATATTGGTAATTGGACCGGTTTCAATCATCTGATGGATTACATACCTTCATCGATATGGTTTTTTGGAAAGACCTTCTTCCTGATCTTCGTGATCATGTGGTTCAGATGGACGTTCCCAAGATTGCGCATCGATCAATTACTGAATTTGGAATGGAAATATTTACTCCCAATAGGAATGTTTAATTTGCTTTTGATGACGATCATTGCAATAATGGGTTGGCATTTCTGATTAAATCGAAAAAATGAGTTTTATAGGAAATTATATCTCTACGGTTTACAAAGCAGTCAGTTCTCTTCTGAAGGGAATGCGACGCACGGGATATTATTTTACGCATCATAAAGAGATCATTACACAGAATTATCCGGAGAATAGAGATGAGCTCAATCTACCGGAACGATTCAAAGGAGAAGTTGTAATGCCGCATACGGAAAGCAATGAACATCGTTGTACCGGATGTACTGCATGTGAATTGGCTTGTCCGAATGCTACGATCAAGATCATAACAAAATTTGATATTTCTCCTGAAGGAAAAAAGAAAAAAGCCCTCGATACTTTTATTTACCACCTTGAATTATGTACAATGTGCAATCTATGTATTCAAGCTTGTCCTACAGATGCAATAAAAATGGCTCAGACATTTGAGCATAGTGTTTACAACAGAGCTGAATTGACAAAAACATTAAACAATCCGGATTCTAAACTGATGGAGGGCGTAGAATGATGGATGCATCTGTGATATCCTTCTACGCAATTTCAGCCTTTCTGCTGGTCTTCGGATTTATGGCAGTAACATCGCGTAAGATCTTCAGAAGTGCGATATGGCTTTTGTTTTCATTGATAGGAATTGCCTCATTATATTTCTGGATGGATCTGCAGTTTCTTGCGGCGGTTCAGATCATTGTATATATAGGTGGAATTGTTGTACTGATAATATTCTCGATTTTTCTGACACAACATAGCGGATCAGATCTTCCGAAAGCTATCCGAAGCAGAAAGATAGGAGCTGCATTACTATGTTTAGGCGGATTTGCATTTATTGCTTCAATTCTGTCTAAGACAATCTTTGTTCCAAGTCAAACGATGATTGATGTTGAAATGAAAACCATCGGTAAGCAAATGCTATCGCTTGGCGGCAATGGTTATGCTCTTCCATTTGAGTTGGTAAGTGTTTTATTACTGGCTGCTATGATAGGTTGTATTGTGATAGCAGTTAAAAAAGTTCCGGAAAAACCATGACAACTATTCCAATCATACATTTTCTGATCGTCAGTACAGCCTTATTTTTCATAGGTGTATATGGTTTCTTTACGCGGAGAAATATGATCACGATGTTGATGTCAATTGAATTGATCTTGAATAGTGTGAATATCAATTTTGTCGTTTTTAATAAATACCTACATCCGGAGAGTAACGACGGACTGTTCTTCAGTTTATTCATCATTGCAATAGCTGCTGCAGAAGCGGCCGTTGCCATTGCTATAATCATAAACTTATACCGGACTCATTCAACCATCGATGTTGAAGATGCCAACGAAATGAAATTGTAATCAATTAAAAATAAGAATGTCGCCACTACTACTGATATTGTTTCTGCCATTTATTTCTTTCGTGATCTCCGGATTATGGGGAAGGAAATATTTGAAGAATCTGGCCGGAATGTTAAGCACTTCGACGGTGCTGGCATCGTTCTTAATTTCTGCCTCAACGGCCTACCAGTACTTTTTCGTTAACGGAAAAGTAAATGGACAATATGTAGCGCAATACCCCATCGATTTTAAATGGCTGGAATTTACTCCTGATCTGAGCATTCATCTTGGAATACTGATTGATCCAATTTCGGTAATGATGCTTCTGGTAGTAACGTTCATTTCTTTGATGGTTCATATTTATTCGTTGGGATATATGAAAGGGGAGGAACGGTATGCAACTTATTATTCATTCCTCTCATTGTTTACTTTCTCGATGTTAGGTCTGGTCGTAGCAACGAATATCTTTCAGACCTATATCTTCTGGGAATTGGTTGGTGTCAGCAGTTTTCTGTTAATTGGATTTTATTACAACAAACCTTCTGCAGTTGCTGCATCCAAAAAGGCATTCATTGTAACGCGATTTGCGGATCTTGGGTTTTTAGCAGGAATACTTATTCTCTCTTATTATTCAGGATCGTTGGAATTCAAGGATATTATTTCACGATATACTGAAACTACTTCGCCACAATTACAAGCTGCAATCAGTTCATCTTTCCTGGGAGTTAGTGCACTTACCTGGGGACTTGTTTTGGTTTTTGTCGGAGGCGCAGGAAAATCAGCGATGTTCCCTTTGCATGTCTGGTTACCGGATGCTATGGAAGGACCAACACCTGTTTCTGCATTGATCCATGCTGCGACAATGGTTGTTGCCGGAGTTTATCTTGTTGCAAGATTATTTCCTGTATATGCAATTAGCTGCCCGGCTGCATTGCATGTTGTTGCTGTGATCGGAATCTTCTCTTCTGCATTTGCAGCTTTAATAGCGTGTACACAAACCGATATCAAACGTGTATTGGCATATTCTACGATGTCGCAGATCGGTTTCATGATGTTTGCTCTTGGGGTTTCAGGATATGGTGGTGAGGCCGGACTTGGTTACATGGCTTCGATGTTCCATTTGTTCACACATGCCATCTTCAAAGCATTATTATTCTTATGTGCAGGAACTGTGATTCACTTTGTGCATAGCAATGAAATGAAAGATATGGGTGGATTGAAAAAGTCTTTACCAATAACTCACATTGCATTTTTAATTGCATGTCTGGCAATCGCAGGTATTCCTCCTTTCGCCGGATTTTTTAGTAAAGAAGAGATACTGCTTGCAGCGTATCATCACGATAAGATGATCTTCTGGGTAGCAGTAGCGACTGCAGGTTTAACAGCATTTTATATGTTCCGTCTGTTCTTTGCTATTTTTTATCGTGGAGTGGAAAAAGATCATTCTCACGATCATCATGGTGAAGGAAGTTCATCAATGTTAGGACCTCAGATTGTTCTTGCATTTGGTTCAGTACTGGCAGGGTTTATTCCGTTCAGTAACCTTGTAACATCAGATGGAGTTTCATTGGAGACACATGTCGATTGGAATTTTTCTTTGTTGCCAATTGCAGTTTCTTCAATCGGAATTTTGTTTGCCATTTACTTCTTTATGAAAAATGATAATAAAGCAGAGGTACTGTCTTCTAAATTCGGTCTTGTTTATACTTCATTAAAGCGAAAATTATTTATTGATGAAGTATATGAATTTATTACAAAGAGAATAATCTTCAACCTGATCGCCCGTCCGGCGGCTTGGTTCGATAAGCATATAGTTGATGGATTTATTAATACGATCGGTAAGGCAACACAAGTATTCTCGTTTTCGACTTCGGGTTGGCAGTCCGGTAAAGTACAGGCATACTCGTCTTGGGTATTACTTGGAACACTTGCATTATTAATATTGGCACTGTACTATTTACAATTACTCTAGAATGAACTTAAGCCTGCTCATCATATTACCACTGTTAACTTGCCTGGCAATTGTTTTTGCAGGAAGCAAGAATACTATCAGGATGTTTGCGTTAGCAGGCGCAGTAGTTCAATTGCTTGTGTGTACATTTTTAGCGTATGAGTTCTATAAGTATAGTCCCGGAATTATCAATGGACAAATGCTTTTTGAATCCAGCGTGCCTTGGTTCGCATCACTGAATATAAATTATCATATTGGCGTCGACGGTATCTCTGTTGCCATGATCATGCTTACTGCCGTTGTCGTATTAGCCGGTATTCTTGTGTCG
>JAYUWA010000431.1:0-4304 GCA_043753795.1 Bacteroidota bacterium
GTTTGGATAGAGCAATAGACTACTCTGATATTGTATTAGCTAAAGTTCTGAAGAAGGCGAAGTATTGGGAACTATTTGCTACTAAAAAAATAAATGATCGTCAAAGACTAATAATAAATAAACTTCTTGATAACTTCGAAGGCAAACTTACTACTACTAAGTATGCAAAAATTGCAAAATGTTCTTCTGATACAGCTTTGAGAGATATTCAGAATATGATTTCGCAAGGAGTTTTTGTAAAGGAAGCAGGTGGAAGTAGAAGTACGAGTTACAGTCTTGTTGATTAATTCTTCACTTGAATACTAATCTAAAGGCTGAAAATAAACAATATCCTTGCATAACCGCTTTACTTCCTCATAATTCATAAGCTCTTTGCGGTATTTTCCGCTGATGTAGAGTTTCGCTTGATTACTGTAATGCTTACTGATAAAGTTGCCGGATTGACCACTCGGATTAATACTGTATGCATTTTCTGGTTCAGCAAAATCGATAACACGGCGTAAGGCCGGACCTAAATTCACTTTGTAAATTCCTTTTCCATTCAGATCAAAACTCTGATTATTGACAGTTTCCATTCCTCCCATTTCAGAAAATGGTCCGATGTTAAAAATTTTATCCAGCGGTTTTTGTTTTCCCAAAGGGTGTTCATATTCTATAGTATGAACTTTTCCCCATGTCCATTTCTCTGGATTAAATCCTAATTGAGCAACTAACTCTGAAACTGTTTTCTCAAATGCCTTCTCGATTATTTCCTTCTGAGTTTCTACTTTCAAAGTGTTTTTATTATCCCACCACACTGAAGAATCATTGTTAATAAAATTTGACAACATGATCTTTTGAATATGCGTCTTTAAAAACAATTCAAAATCTTTCTCACCAAGTTCGTCCATCATTCCTTCTGCAAGAACATGATACAAAAATTTGTAATAGACAACAGGTGCGTTATCGGTAATCTTATGATCGCCATCCCAATTCTTCAGTATCATTGCAGCACGTTCATTGATCTGCGACTGTACAATACACACACCACTTAATTTTGAAACAAGTGATTTCGAAACTTCAGATGCAACCGGATTAATTACATCAATTGCTATTCTTTCAAGATCTTCTCTGTTGAACTTACTTTTTGTAAATAATAAATTTCGCAGCCGTACATATCGGTCTTTTGACACATAATATCCGGGAAATAAATTTGAAGTATCATTCTGGATATCATTATTTGCAGTAAGAACAAATCCAAGTTCCGGATTCTCCTGTTTTGGGTTTACTGAAAAATCGTGATAACCCAGCCAGTCATTCGCACCTGATCCATCTTGCAATAAAGAAGCATTCACTCCTTCGGGTCTGATTACAAATTTCGCAGCAGTGTACCAGGCAATATTATTTTTTGAATCTGCATAAACAATGTTCAATCCGGGCGCAGCAATTGTTGAAACTGCTTCTCTGAACTCGGCCATACTTTTTGAGTGTGCCATTGTCCATGTTGCTTCCATCAGATTATTGTTGAAATTCAAAAACGTCCAGCAGGCAGAAACCGGTGCTGTGGTCATCGTTTTAAATTCAGGCATTACATCGCTGCAAATCGGGCCGTGATGAGTGGAACGACAAACGATATTTACAGAGGCACTATCTTTAACTTTGATCACTTCGTTTCTGGTTGCAATTTTTTCCCAGTGATCATTTACCATTATCAATGTTGAATCCACAGGATTTACTTTCTCTACAAAAAAATCAAGGTCGTCATTCTCAAGCATGGTTAATCCCCATGCATGATCCATTGTATGTCCGATTGGAGCGAATGGGAAACCTGCAAGAAAATTTCCATAGAAGCGGAATCCGGGTGATTCCAGATGTGCTTCATACCATACAGCCGGTTGTTGAATTCCGATATGCGTATCATTTTCCAGAAGTGCTTTTCCGGAAACAGAACGATTTCCTGAAAGTGCCCATGAGTTACTACCACTCCAGATTTTTATTGGAAGAATATCTTCCAACTCCGAAATTAAACTAAGCTGATCTTCGATGACTGGCATTACGAGAGAATCCAGGATCAAACTTGATGTATCAGGTTTCGAACGCATGATATCATCGAGGTAAGCATCGCCCAGTGTATTATTTATTCTGGTGAGTATAGGATCTGTTTTAAATCCCATCTGAAAGTTGAATGACATATAATCAACTATCAGATAAAGATCTTTTACTGTATAGGCTTCGCGTGGAATTCCAAGCATCAGAAATTCCATTCGCTTTTTTCCTTTAAGAATATACTGATTGACTCCTTGAAGATAAGAGAGCACATCTTTTTTCATCTGTGAATCCGGACTGCTTAGAAAAACTTCTGCAGATTTTTCTGCATGCTGAGCAATACCTAGCATCCGGAAAAATTTATCTGCTTCCAAAGTTTTACTTCCAAAAACTTCCGACAATCGTCCGGCGCTTACTCTGCGAATAAGTTCCATCTGAAACAATCTCTCCTGTGCATGTATGTAACCCAATGCACGAAAAGCATCTTCTTCATTTTTTGCATAAATGTGTGGTACACCGTACGGATCGAAATAAGTGGTGATAGTAGAATCGAGATCCGGCATTCGAACTGTTCCGGAATATTTCGGTTTCTGAAAAAACAAAAAGACGATGAGTAAAGCAACCGAAGAAACGATTGCCAGAAAAGCGAACCAAAAAATACGCTTAAGAACTTTCATACAGATACTCTTAATTTGAATATCCGAATCTACGCAATTTATTTTCGTTTTTGCGCCATTCTTTTTCAACTTTCACGAATAGTTCAAGGAATACTTGTTTTCCCAACGACTTCTCAATATCACGTCGTGATTCAGAACCAATACGTTTAATGCCTTCGCCTTTACTTCCTATAATAATTCCTTTTTGTGAATCACGTTCAACATAGATTACAGCTGAAATACGTGCGATCTTTCCTTCATCTTTAAATGCTTCTACTTGTACTTGCGTAGAATAAGGAATCTCCTGCTGATAATGCATGAAGATCTTTTCGCGAATGATCTCACTGATAAAAAAGCGTTCATTCGAATCGCTCAATTGGTCTTTCGGAAAATACGCAGGAGCTTCAGGAATTAATGTCAAAAGCATTTCAGTGATCTTTTCTACATTAAATTTCAGTGTAGCAGAAACCGGAATGATAGCATGCGGATTTACTTTTTTCTTCCAACCGTGTACAAGTTTATTGATCTCTTCTGTTGATGAAAGATCCATTTTATTAATCACGATCACTACCGGAACTTTGATTGCCGACAATCGCGCAACGATGTCGTCTTCCATGTAGGCTTCACTGTTATCAGTAATGAACAGGACTGCATCAGCATCTTCCAACGATGCATTGACGAATTCCATCATTTTTTCCTGAAGGAGATAATGTGGTTCCAGAATTCCGGGAGTATCAGAAAAGATGATCTGATATTCATCGCCATTCAGAATTCCCTTTATGCGATGTCTGGTAGTTTGTACTTTATGCGATACGATCGATAATTGTTCACCGATCAAACTATTCATTAATGTTGATTTTCCAACATTGGGTTTTCCAATAATCCCCACAAATCCTGCTTTATGCCCCATTTAAAATATATTTCTTTACTTATTAGTTTAGTAAAAGAACGAATTATATCTTTGCAGTCCAAATAAGAAAGAATTATAGCTTATTATTTGATTCCGAGATAGTTAGAAGTATATGTATAGGAGGAAGTTAATAAGTCCTCAGTTAGGAATCAATAAAAGTAAAGATACAGTGCGGGGTGGAGCAGTTGGTAGCTCGTTGGGCTCATAACCCAAAGGTCATCGGTTCGAGTCCGGTCCCCGCTACCAAACAGGACTTAGTGAGATTTATCTTGCTAAGTCCTTTGTTTTTGAGGTCACATTCACTTGAGAATGTAGAGATTGCATTGAAAAACGAATTCACTTTTCCGGTTCGACTTTCGTTATTTTGCTTGGAGTAACTCAAACCCTCCGGAAATACTAAATACTGCAACTTCTGTTTACCAACATACCCCGCAGAATGCCATATTTCATTGAGGTTTGCGGATAAATTCAACGCTTTTTCGATAAATAATTCTAGGTTCGACTTTTGAATTCCGATACCACCATTTTCTTTCTCCATTGAGTCCAATTCCTCTTTCAATTTTGAACTTACTTTCAAATATATTTCTTGTGAAATAAGATCTAACGCAAATCGTTCCTGCACCTTTTCAATTTTCTGCTTTTGCTCTGATATGGAAATTCCGCCTAAACTGACCACCTAATTCCGCGGCAAAGTGACCACCAGTTTTCGTTTG
>JAYUWA010000432.1:0-4304 GCA_043753795.1 Bacteroidota bacterium
AGGGCGAACGTTTTGAATTTCGAAAAACGGGTTAGTGAATGAAATCTGAAAGGGGAAAATGAATCAAATAAAATAAAAAACAAAAAATACGACCACAGAAACAAAAATCAACAACTCGATGAACGCTGCGAATCTGGTGTTTCTCAACGTTCGTCGGTTCGATTTTTTACGGCTGAGGTAGACCTCAAGTATATTATGCGCAGTGACCATTAATAGTGCAATATAAAAAACTATTCCAATGCGGTCAACTGTTCGAAGACCTCTTCCCACTCTTTCGTGATTTCATTCAGGATTGTTTCGTGACGATTGAAATTTTCCATTGCTTTCTGGAATTTATCGGCATTTTGGTAGATTTCGGGGTCTCCCAAGTGCTTTTCAAGGTCATCCTTCGTCTTTTTAGCCTTTTGAAGATTCTCTTCCAAAGTCTTAAAACGGGTATCTAATTTCTTCTTTAACTTCTTCTGATCATCGCTTTGCTCGATTTTCTGCTCGGCTTTCTTCTTTTCCTTCTCTTTCTTTACTGTGTCCGACTTTGTCTTATCTATCGCTTTTTGCTCCTTCTGACGCTGCTCGGCCCAGTATTCATATTCATCATATGGACCCAGATATTCCTTTACTTCCTGATTTTCAATCCACCAGATCTTATTGGCAACTTGTGACAAGAAAAACCGATCGTGAGATACAATGATAAATGAACCTTCATATTCTGCAAGCACCTGAATCAATATTCCGACTGATTGCATATCAAGGTGATTCGTTGGCTCATCGAGAATAAGGAAATTCGCTTTACTTAACATCGTCTTCGCCAAAGCAACGCGAGACTTCTCTCCTCCTGACAATACTTTGATCTTTTTAAATACTTCATCACCGGAAAATAAAAACGCACCGAGGATCGATCGCAATTCAACATCTTTTTTTGTAGGTGCGAATTCCGCAAGTTCAGTGATCAGATCATTATTCAGATTCAAACTCTCAAGCTGATGCTGAGCGAAAAAAGATGTAACGACATTGTGTGTCGGTTCATGTTTTCCTGAAAAAGGTTCCGAACCGAATATCATTCTTAACAATGTCGACTTACCTCTTCCGTTAGCACCGATCAATGCAATCTTATCTCCCCGAAGAATTTTCGTTTCTGTATTGTGCAAAATTTTCAGATCGCCATAACTCTTGTCTTTGATATGCAGATGAGAAATGATCTTTCCCGGTTGCTTATCCATTTCAAATCGAACATTGATCTCGCCGCCCGCTGAATCTACATCATCGATGCGCTCCATTCTGTCGAGCATCTTGATCCGCGACTGAGCCATTTTTGCTTTCGATGCTTTTGCACGAAATCTGTCGATCAGTTTTTCTTGCTCCTTAATATATTTCTCCTGATTCTTAAATTGTGAACGCTGTAATTCTTCGCGTTCAGTTTTCTCTTCCAGATAAAAAGAATAATTACCGTTGTATAATGTGATCTTCTGTGAAGAGATCTCTGCAATTTTATTTACGACTTTATCGAGGAAATATCTATCGTGAGAAACAATGACAACTGTTCCTGAATAATCTTTCAAATAACCTTCGATCCATAAGATAGATGGAAGATCCAAGTGATTCGTTGGCTCATCTAATAATAACAGATCGGGTTGTTGCAACATCATTTGTGCTAACATCACCCGCATTCTCCAGCCACCTGAAAATGTATCCAATGGTCTGGTCAATTCCGCAGTTGAAAACCCTAATCCTTCTAACAGATCTTCTGCTTTTGGACGTAAATTATATCCATCTGCTGCTTCATAAGCAACTTGCTTATCATGCAAAGCGTGCAAAACATCATCGCTATGATCTGTCTCTAGCTTAATAAGTAATTCGTTGATTTCTTTCTCGAGCTTCAATGTTGATGCAAAAGCCTGCATAGCCACTTCAAGGATCGTTTCTCCACTTGAGTAACTTAGAAGATCCTGGTTCAGGAAGCCGATTGATAAGTTTCGGATCTTGCTGATCTCGCCGCTTTCCAAAGCAAATTCACCATTGATGATTCTTAAAAGCGTGGACTTTCCGGTACCGTTTAATCCGACTAAACCAATTTTTTCACCCGGATTGATCTGCCAGGTGGCATCTTTATACAAATAACGACTACCAAATTCGAACGAAATATTATTTAAGCTAAGCATGGCGCGAAAGTCGGAATTTTCGGCCAAATGAACGTTATCAATTCCCACTTTTCAAATAAATATTATCTTGCGGCAATTCTTAAAAAATGATTGAAAAGTCACAAAAAACAAAATTTATGAAGAAAAAGTATCTATTATACATCTTAGTATGTATGTTCTCTACTGCGTATGGACAAACTGCCGAGAAAGACACCAGCTGGAAATCAGGGGGTTTTATCGGAATTAACTTTACACAAGTTAATCTATCACAATGGTCTGCAGGAGGTGAAAACTCCCTAAGCCTCGCTTCCAGTGCTAACCTCTTTTCAAATTATCTGAAAGGCAAAAATGACTGGCAAAACTCTCTCGACCTAGGTTATGCAGTTCTTAAATCCGGAGAAGCCGGAGTCCGTAAAAGTGATGACAAAATCGACTTCACTTCAAAATTTGGTCGTAAGTTCAGTGATAAGTGGCTCTATTCTGCCCTTGTCAATTTCAAAAGCCAGTTCAGCGAAGGTTACGCTTATCCGGATGACAGCACAGTAATTTCGAATTTTATGTCGCCTGGATATTTAACTACTGCAATCGGTTTAACTTATAAACCGGTAGACTATTTTGAAGTTTTCATTTCACCGACAACGGGCAAGTTTACCTTTGTAACTGACCAAACATTGTCAAATCGTGGTGCTTTTGGAGTTGACTCCGGAAAGACAGTTCGTTCTGAATTCGGTGCTTACCTGAATATGAAATTCAAGAAAGATATCATGGAAAACATTACACTTACATCTAAGCTTGAATTGTTCAACAACTATACTGACAAAGATAAAAACAATGCAAAAAAGATCGATGTGAATTTTGAAAACCAGATAAACATGAAAGTCAATAAATATTTCACAGCATCTATTCTGCTTGTTGTTGTTTATGATGCAAATGTTATCGAAAGAACACAGTTCAAAGAATTGATCGGCGTAGGATTTGGTTATAAATTCGGAAAAAGCTAATACACTAATTTGAAATACTTATATCTTATTGCAGGCGGTTCAATTGGAACTCTCCTCAGATTCTTAACTTCCTCATGGATGCTCGAAGCCTTTCCGACTTCGAAGTTTCCATGGGGAACTTTTTTTGTTAACCTATCGGGCTCACTTGTGATAGGAATTCTTGCAGGGTTAAATCAAAGAAGTGAACTAAACATCAATCTTCGTCTTTTCCTTTTTGCAGGATTACTTGGAGGCTTTACAACCTACTCCGGCTATGCACTGGAAACTTTTAGTCTGATCAAATCTAACAACCTGACTTAACGAAGTTGATCTAAAGCTGATGGCAAACATGATTGCAACAATGTTTGCATCTGCAGCTTTGGCACAAAGTACATCTGCCGGAAAAACACAAACATGCTGCAAAATCGAATCGATTGACAATACAATCAACAGGAGAAACTAAAACTGTAAAGGCAACCCCCAAAGTGAAGTGAGAGAGAGAATAATAACTGTCGGTCAGCCGGCAGTTATTTTTGTTCAAAAATAAGCTACAACTGATAATTGTTAACGGATTATTTCAAACATGTAATCGTACTTTTACATCCGTGAAACAAAGAAATATTTTTTTAACATTCGTCATTTTTGCCCAGTTCATTTTCAATTCTGTTTTCGGACAGAATTACAATGCAATAGAAACTTTTTCCGATCATGTTGCCGGAATAACCGTAATAACCACGGATTCTGAAAAAAACCTTCTGATTGCCGGTGATGAAAAAGGAAATATTTATTTCTATGACCTCAAATCAGGTAAACAAATTCAAAAAGTAAGTGTACATGCTGCTGCTGTTACTCAACTCCGGTTTAATTCGAATGGTAAATTACTCATCTCTGCTACGGCCGATGGTGAGATCAAGATCTTTGACTTTGAGAAAAACAAGATCGTACAAGCTATTTATTCTCCGGAGTACTCCGGCATCGGATTCGTTTTGTTTTCAATTGCTGATGGTTTTATCTATTTCAATGGCAACAACAAATTATTTAAAACAAGATCAGATCTTTCGCAAACAGTAAATCAGATTTATGCTGAAGGAGATACATTGTTCGATGCTGTAATTACTACAGACAGAAGTTCGTTGATCTATTCTACAGGAAACATTATTAAAGTTCTTAATACAAGAACAGACAACCT
>JAYUWA010000433.1:0-4271 GCA_043753795.1 Bacteroidota bacterium
GTCTTATAAGTGGTAATGTGTGAATTTTTTGCGAAGAAAATTTAACTTCAATTTTAAGGGAATTTTCTTCGCAAAAAATTCACACATATCTGCCCAAAATCAACGGTCCCTGAGCGAAGTCGAAGGGCGAACGTTTTGAATTTCGAAACAACGGGTTATTATACTGATTTCTTAATTACCAGATTTTTGCTCTGATAGAATCAGGGCGATACATTTTATCAACTTCTTTTACTCCGAAGGCTTTGTAGAATTCTTCCAGGTTTGATAACGGACCATTCACACGATACATTCCCGGTGAATGTGGATCCGTGATGATCCGTTGTGCTGCTGCTTCCGGACGCATTGAACCTGCCCAGATAGTTGCAAAGCCAAAGAAGAATCTCTGATCAGGTGTCATACCATCGATAAGTTCATTGCCTTTGCCTTGCTTAGTGCGTTTGAATGCATCATATGCAATGGTTACTCCACCAAGATCAGCAATGTTTTCTCCCAATGTTAAATGTCCATTTACATGAAGTGTATCAAGTACAGTAAATCCATTGAACTGATCAATGATCACCTGTGAACGAGTAACGAATTTCGCTGAATCTTCCGGAGTCCACCATGCATTCAGATTTCCTTTTGCATCGAAGTTACGACCTTCATCATCGAAACCATGAGTTAACTCGTGACCGATAACTGCACCGATACCACCATAATTTACAGCATCATCTGCCTTTGCATTGAAGAAAGGTGGCTGAAGAATTCCTGCAGGGAAAACGATCTCATTCAACGATGGATTGTAATAAGCATTTACAGTTGGCGGTGTCATTCCCCACTGTGAACGATCAACCGGTTTGCCGATCTGAGAGATAGCGTATTCATAATTCCATTTCGTAGCATTCATTAAATTCTGGAAGAATGAACCACGACTGATATCAAGTCCTGCATAATCTTTCCATTTGTCAGGATAACCGATCTTACGTGTAATTGCATTTAATTTTTCTTTTGCCTTTACTTTAGTAGGAGCACTCATCCAGTCAAGTTTCTCGATGCGTTCATTATAAACTAATACTAAATTCGAAACAAGTTCATCCATTTTTTGCTTTGCTTCCGGTGGGAAGAATTTCGCAACATACAATTGACCTAAAGCGTCACCAACCATACCGTCTGTGATCTGAATCATACGCTTCCAACGTGCCTGAATTTCTTTCTGGCCATTCAGAACTTTGTTGTTGAAATAGTAATCCTGATTTACAAAATCATTGCTAAGTACATTTCCTGCAAGATTCAAAAGATTCCATTTCAAATAAATTTTCCAGTCGTCAATACTATTCGACTTTAATTGATTCTCCAGTTCTTTCAAAAATAATGGCTGACCAAGAACGAGGTAATCGTATTTTCCTGTGATGTCGAGATTTTTCATCATCTCATCCCAACGAAGTGAAGGCGTCATTGCATTCAGATCCGCAATAGTAACCTTGTTGTATGTCTTATAGGGATCACGTTGTTCAACACGAGTCATTGATGCTTTAGCAAGATTTGTTTCTATACGCATAACAACATTCGCATATTTTGTAGCTGTTGCTTCATCAAGACCATAAAGTTTGAACATACTTGCCATATGGTTCAAAAACTCTTTACGGATCATTGTCGATCTCTCGTCAGTGTTAATGTAAAAATCACGATCAGGAAGAGAAAGTCCGCCTTGATAAATTTGGGGAACAACAACTTCGCTATTTTTGGGGTCTTGTCCAGCATACAAACCGTACATAGGAGAAGCGCCCCATTTCTGAAGCAATGCAGTATAACCAAGAATAGAATTGAGGTCAGTTAGTTTATCGATCTTATCCATTTCCGGACGAATCGGTTCTGCACCAAGTTTTTCAATGGTTACAGTATCCATTGCACTGTAATAAAGATCGCCGACAAGTTGTTCAGGTGAACCTTTTTTAAAATCTGTTTTAGCAGAAACTTCATTTACGATCTGAAGCAGATTTTTTCTGTTGTTCTCCATCAGGTTTGGAAATGTTCCGGAACGTACCTGATCAGCAGGGATTGGATTTTTCTTTATCCATCCGCCATTGGCAAAATGGAAAAAGTCGTTCGATGCTGCAATTGTCGAATCGAAATTCGCTACATCTACACCGACACCTTTTTTCGCTTCGCTGCTGGAGCAAGAAGCATAGACAGTAGCGCATCCAAGAGCAACGGCTAATAATTTGACTGAATTTTTCATTACTTGATTTTAACTGGATTAAGTTAGGTCGACAAAAATATAACTTTACTGTATGAATTATAATTGATTAACCTTTCTTAACCAATTTCGACCGGGATTAATGGATTAATGGATTACCGGTATTAATGGATTAATGGATTATAAGGATAGATAGTATAGTATGATTTAATGGAATATCGAAATCAGTATAATTTCTTAGTTTTGTAATATGAAGAACCACTTTTGGCCAAAACTAATCTCACTTTTTGTAATTATTTCTATGTATTCCTGTGAAAATGACCTTGATAAAGTGAAATTATACAGTAAAGGCCAGGTAATTCCAACTGAGACAGCAAGGAGTATAAAGATCATTTACAGTGATTCTGCAAAAGTGCAGGTTGAAATTACTGCGCCTCTTTTAGACCATTATTCAACGGAAAATCCGTATATTGAAATGCCAAACGGACTGAATGCCATTTTTTATAATGAAAAAATGGAGGTTAAAAGTAAGTTAGTCGCCGATTATGGAGTTCGCTATGAAAAGGAACAAAAGATGGAGGCAAAAAAAAATGTGATCGTCACCAATGAGAAAGGTGATAAATTAAATACTGAACATTTGATCTGGGATGAAAAAAAACAAAAGCTATTAAGTAATGAAGATGTAAAGATCACCACTAAAGATGAGATTATTTTTGGGAAGGGATTTGAGGCGAATGAAGATTTCACCAAGTATAAAATATTCAATATAAAAGGCACCATATCTATTAATAACCCGAAAAATGATTAGGACATTAGAAATCGCATGGTTGTGTATCACCATCATCAGTTTTGGACTAACGATCTTTCAGTTTTTTAAAGAAGGCATTCAGTCCGGACTTTTCATGCTTGCAATTACGGCAATTGCTTCGGCCATGTACACAGTTCGTCGCAAACAAAGGATAAAATTTGAACAGAAAGATGAAAAGGAACTTTATCATTGAAAATGAACTATTTTTCGCGTCAAATAATTATCTTCGTCCGCTAAAATTTACTTTTTGCCTGTGTCTGACTGGACTATCATAATAATTACATTACTTTTTTCCGCATTTTCATCAGGTAGCGAAATTGCTTTCCTGTCATCGAATAAACTACGCATTGAATTAGACAGAAGTCAGGGAAGTTTTTCAGCAAAGATCATCTGGAATTTTGTAAAATCACCATCTCGTTTTATTGCAAGTATGCTCATTGCAAACAATATTTCTTTAGTCATTTACGGTATCGTAATGGAAAAAGAAATTCTGCAGACAGAATTACTTAAAGCATATTTGCCGATGCAGTTGCATGGTCCGGGGTCATTACTGATGGTGCAAACAATTTTGAGCACAGTAGTTATCCTTATCGCTGCAGAATTTATTCCAAAAGTTCTATTCAGAATTAATCCGAATGCAACACTCGATTTGTTAGCAATACCGATCAGAATTTTATACCTGATACTTTATCCAATTGTTTGGTTGGTATTGAAACTGTCCTCCTTTTTCATGCAAACGTTATTCAGAATTCAAATTGTTGAAGAACGACCGGTATTCGGTAGGGTTGATCTCGATATGTATGTCCGAGAACTTACAACCAGAAATAATCAGGCTGAGGAGATGGATACAGAGATCAGGATTTTTCAAAATGCGCTTGATTTCAAAGAGGTGAAAGTTCGTGAATGTATGATTCCGCGCAATGAAATTGTTGCCATGAGTGTAACAGGTACAATTCAGGAATTGCAGAAATTATTTATCGAAACAAAATTGTCGAAGATTCTTATTTATCGCGACAACATTGATAACATTATTGGCTTTGTTCACTCCTCAGAAATGTTTAAACGACCGCAGAATCTAAATCAGATTCTCTTGCCGGTAACGATCGTTCCTGAGGTTATGAATGCGAATGATCTTTTGAAACAATTTACAAATCAGCACAGAAGTGTTGCAATTGTAGTTGATGAATACGGTGGAACTTCCGGTATGGTAACCATTGAAGATATTATTGAAGAGATCTTTGGTGAGATTCAGGATGAACATGATGTTCCGGAGGATACAGAGAAAAA
>JAYUWA010000434.1:0-12846 GCA_043753795.1 Bacteroidota bacterium
GGTTTGGATACCATAAAGAACCAAGAAATTGGTTCTTTATCCCTATGATATCTAGAAAGTTATCCCTCAACTTAATGACATTGCCCTACGGGGCTGTATAATTAATAAACGAATTATCGATAGACTTACCTTTTAAACAACTTTACACTAATTCACTCAATCCCGCGAGTAATGCAATAAAAGGATTAACGGATACGAAACTATTTTAATGTGCCTTTAATATTTATCCAAATTAATTTTTTGGAACTTTGAGAATATTTTCCATCCGGAAAATTTACATATGTTTTTTCTTTGCTACCTTCTACAAATCCTTCGACGCCGGATTCTCTGTTTTCGATTGTGTCAGCGGGGGTGCAACCGGTGGTGGAGTTTGCTGATTGTATTCGTTCTGAGTTGGCGATTCATTATTAGGATTTGATGTGATATTTTCAGGTTTCTTGGTCGGAGCGGGTGAATCACTGGAAGCATTCCGAACTTCACTTTCAATTCCGGACATAGCATCTTTGAATTCGCGCATCCCTTTTCCGAGACCTTTTGCTAGATCCGGAATTCTCTTGGAACCAAAGAAAAGAAGCACCACTAGCAATATCACAACTATTTCACCTCCGCCAAGATTCAGGAAGAGCAATTTTGAAAGTATCATTTTCTGAATTTTGTACAAATGTAAGGTCTTTTTTGCTGAAAAAATGATTTATGGGTTATGATTTGCTTTACATTTGTTTTTAAGATAAAAAGGCACTGCAAACAAAGGAATTCATCTGACCCGGTTTACAGGAAACGGCAGAACATTCACAAAGAATCTGCAAAGTTTAAAATGAAAATTAAAATATAATCGACTATGGATACTGTACTGATCATTCTTGCCATTATTCTATGTATCGTAGGATTTATCGGCAGCATCATTCCCGGACTTCCCGGACATCCGCTTAATTATCTTGCTATGTGGTGTATTCAATGGGCTCTACATCCATTTACAACAACTACATTGATCGTGTTCGGTGTTCTGACAGTGATCGTGCTGGTACTGGATTATTTGATTCCTATATGGACCGGAAAAAAGTATGGTGCGACAAGACAAGGAATCATCGGCAGCATGATAGGAATGCTCGTTGGAATTGTTTTTACACCTGTAGGAATGTTGCTGGGAACATTTCTAGGAGCAATCATTGGCGATATGGTTGCCGGCAAAACAACATCACAAGCTACCCGTTCAGGAGTAGCAACTTTTATGGGTACTATTATTAGCATAGGCTTCAAAGTTGCCTTGAGCGGAATCATGACTTTTATGGTTTTCTACAAATTGGTTGTTCTGCTCTAGACTTCAAAACATCATTCCAAAAAAAAAGC
This sequence comes from Bacteroidota bacterium, assembly GCA_043753795.1. Taxonomy (GTDB): domain Bacteria; phylum Bacteroidota; class Bacteroidia; order AKYH767-A; family 2013-40CM-41-45; genus JADKIH01. The sequence continues at coordinate 1,348 of JAYUWA010000434.1, forward strand.
CCGGACTGAGCCGGGCTTTTTGATATTGTTTTTTTCTATCGGTTACTTGTCTCCAAGTTTCTTCTTTGAAAGATCCACTACCACCGGAGTAGCAATACAAATTGAAGAATATGTACCGATAACGATACCGATCAATAATGCAAATGTAAATCCTCTGATCACTTCACCACCGAAGATAAAGATCGCCAGGAGAACGAAGAAGATCGTTAATGATGTATTGATCGTACGACTTAAAGTAGAATTCAAGGCATCGTTGATCACTTTTTTCTGATCTTGTGCATGGTGATGTATTCCCACGAATTCACGGATACGGTCAAATACAACGACAGTATCTGTCATCGAGTATCCCATTACTGTCAGGATCGCAGCTATGAATGCCTGATCGATCTCCAGAGAGAAAGGTAGGATTCCATTGAAGATTGCATAGCATGAAAGGACGATTAGTACATCATGCAACAAGGCGATAACGGCACCAAGTCCAAACTGCCATCGACGGAAACGGATGAAGATGTATAAGAACATCATTCCGCAAGAGATCAAGATAGCCCAAACAGCAGATGATTTGATATCATCGGCAATAGTTGGACCGACCTTCTGAGAACTAAGAATCGTATAGGCTGATTCGCCTTGAACTGTTCTTAAACCGGAGTTTAATAGTTCACTTACCTTCGCTTCTGCTTCAGGTGATTGATCTTCGATCAAATAACTAGTTGTGATCTTCACCTGATTATTTCCACCGAAAGTTTTCACCTCAGGAGATTTCGTCAAAGGACCTTTCAATGCTTCAATTACATTAACCGTTTCAACATTTTTTTCGAAACGAACTACATATGTACGTCCACCTTCAAAGTCAACGCCGAAGTTCAGTCCTTTCATAAAGAAAGCAGCTAATCCGATTGCGATGATAGTGCCGGAGATCATATAATATGTCTTACGTTTTTCAACGAAGTTGATGCGAATATTCTTGAACAATCCTTTTGTAGTGTTGTTCCAGAATTTGATCTCTTTATTTTTAGCAAACATCCAATCAAAGATCAGACGAGTTAAGAAGATTGCACAGAACAATGAAGTTAAGATACCGATGATCAATGTCGTTGCGAAACCTTGAATTGGTCCTGAACCGAAGATGTAAAGAATGATACCAAGGATCAATGTTGTAACGTTCGAGTCAATGATCGAAGAGTATGCATGTTTGAAACCATCGCTTACTGCAAGTCGCATTCCTTTTCCAAGTGTTAGCTCTTCACGGACACGTTCGAAGATTAGGATGTTTGCATCCACAGACATACCGATAGTAAGCACGATACCGGCAATGCCCGGTAAGGTAAGTACGGCTCCCAGTGAAGCCAGGATACCCATGATAAAGAATACGTTTGCGAAAAGTGCAATGTCGGCAACAATACCGGCAGTGTTATAATAGGCTATCATGAACACCAGAACTAATAAGAGTGCGATCACGAATGACAATAAGCCATTGCTGATTGCTTCAGTACCTAATGTTGGACCTACAACAGTATCTTCTACTATACGTGCAGGAGCAGGAAGTTTACCGACTTTAAGAATGTTTGCAAGATCTTCTGCTTCATCTAATGTAAAGTCACCAGTGATACTTGAGTTACCACCTGCAATTTCCTGAATTACGTTTGGATATGAATAAACATAATCATCAAGAACAACAGCGATTGATTTCTCAACGTTGTCATGAGTAAGACGTTTCCATACACGAGCGCCTTCAGCATTCATGCTCATTGAAATTTCCCAATTGGAAGTGAACTGACCTTTTTGTTTACGGGCATCAACGATAGCAGCGCCATCAAGTGGAGCAAGGTGATCACGAACCGGCATGCGGATAGCGATCAACTGAACAACTTTACCTTCTTTATCTATTGGTTTAACAGACCACAGTGCCTTGAATTCGCGAGGGAATTTAGAACGCACAGCATCCATTTTCATGATTTCATTTACACGAGCTGTATCTTTTGTAAGAGAAGAACCGATAACCGGACCTTTACGAAGTTCAGTTTGATTTGCTTCATTCTGTTGAATAGCCGGAGCCAATACTGCGAACAATGGATTCTCTCTTGCGAAATCCTGGAATGATTTATCTGCAGCAGCAGAAGAATCAGTAGAAGATGTATCACCCTCACTTTTTCCAAGCTGACTCATTAAAGAAGCAGTAGTATCAGCGGAAGAATCTGCTGTTGCTACCGGAGCAACTGCAGTAGAATCAGCTGGTGTTAAAGTTGAATCACCTGAAAGAGCAGCAAGGCTTGAATCAGCTTTTACAGTACCTTTCAAAATAGTATTTACCTGTTCAAGGATCGGATAGATATTCGAGTTATCATATGTTTCCCAGAATTCAAGTTTTGCAGTTCCCTGAAGGAGTTTACGAACACGTTCCGGTTCTTTGATGCCCGGAAGTTCAACAAGGATACGGTTGTTTCCTAATTTCTGAACGTTAGGTTGAGTAACACCGAATTTATCGATACGGGTTTTTAAGATCTGGTATGTACGGTCAAAAGCAGCATCAGCTTCCTTTTGAATTACCGCTTCAACTTCTGCATTCGTAGAATTAAAAGTGATACGATCAGAAAGCTCCTTGGTACCAAAGATGGCAGCAAGCTTAGCGTTCTTGTCTAATTTATTAAATTCTTTTACGAATAATTTTACGAAATTCTCTGAGCTGCTTGTCTGTGCTAGCTGAGCATTCTCGATCGCCTTATTGAAAGTTGCATCAGTACTGAAGTTTGACATTGCACGGATGAGGTCGACAAGGGAAACTTCCAATGTAACGTTCATCCCGCCTTTTAAGTCAAGTCCAAGATTGATTTCGTTTTCTTTACACTTCTTGTAAGTAAATCCGAAAAGTGGATACACCGGCTGTGAGTTGATTGAGTCGATATAACTCTTTTCTTTCGCCGGGTCGCCTGCTGCGTATTCTCTCGCATTGTTTTCGACATTTCTTGTAACAAGTGTAAAACTAAGTTGATAGAGGCAGACAAGTGCCAGCAGGATCGCAAATAGCTTTACTGCACCTTTACTTTGCATGGGTAATGAGTAAGTTTAGAATGAACTAATTGATTGTTAATTTTTAAGAGCGTGCAAAGATAGAATATCACGCCTAATTTCCAATTTTGGAGCGTTTTAATATGAATAAGTTTAAAGATAAAAGTTGCCTTCACAACTTGTTAGAAATCAATACTTCAAAAGCATTGAGCATCATCCTGTCATGGATTTGCCAATAATACAGAAGAAAACCGTCAACTAATCCTCAGAAATTCAAAGTGAAAAAACGCTTATCACAAAAAACAAAAGAGTATAAAAGAGGAGCTATGATTAATTTATTTTAGTACGACATTGAGTATTTCCAGTCCTGTTTCCGATTTTCGTAAAACATAAAACAGGAGCAATCCGCCGAAGAACAGTTGAAACAGTAGAAATGAAATGCCAAAGAGCTTCCCTCCTCGACTCGTAGAATTTGTGGCTTTGTAATGTTCTGACATTCAAATGATTTTGGTGCAATATAATGTAGGTTCTACTTTGAATGTTTGTAAATTGGTCAAGAACCTTACACCTTATAAAGTATAAATGAGGTCAAAGGTCAAGGGTCAAAGGTCAATTGGTGCCTATAACCTTTGACCCTTGACCTTTGACCTTTGACCCATTACAAATTCCCAAATCTCATAGGCAATCCTTTACCCTTTGCCCGAAAATCCCTACCTTGCGACCGCAAAATCTACGAAAAATGGCATTTGATTTAGAAATGATTAAATCGGTTTATTCCGGAATGGCCGGAAGAATCGATACGGCACGGAGAGTTGTCGGGCGTCCACTGACTTTAACTGAAAAGATACTGTATTCTCATCTAACTGAAGGTGATGTAAGACAGGCTTATGAGCGCGGGCGTTCGTATGTGGAATTTAATCCGGATCGTGTTGCCATGCAGGATGCTACTGCTCAGATGGCCTTGTTACAATTCATGCAAGCCGGCCGTCCATCTGTTGCAGTTCCATCGACAGTACACTGTGATCATTTGATTCAGGCAAAGACCGGAGCTGTTGAAGATTTGAATACAGCCTTAGATAAAAACAAAGAAGTTTACGATTTCCTTGCATCTGTCTCCAACAAATATGGAATTGGTTTCTGGAAACCGGGAGCAGGAATTATCCATCAGGTGATCATAGAGAATTATGCATTCCCCGGTGGAATGATGATCGGTACCGATTCGCACACTGTAAATGCCGGTGGTTTAGGAATGATTGCAATTGGTGTTGGCGGTGCTGATGCTTGTGATGTAATGGCCGGCTTACCATGGGAATTGAAATTTCCGAAACTTATTGGCGTGAAGCTGACAGGTAAAATGAATGGCTGGACATCTGCGAAGGATATTATTTTGAAAGTTGCAGGGATTCTCACTGTAAAAGGTGGAACTGATAAAATCTTAGAATACTTCGGTCCGGGTGCAGAGAGTTTGAGTTGCACAGGAAAAGGTACGATATGCAATATGGGTGCTGAGATCGGCGCAACCACTTCTGTATTTTGCTATGATAAAAAAATGGCAGAGTATCTTCAGGTAACAGAAAGAGCTGAGATCGCTGCTGTTGCAGATAAAGTTTCAGAACATCTGCGCGGCGATAAAGAAGTGTATGAAAATCCGGAGAAATATTTTGATGAAGTGATTGAGATCAATTTATCAGAACTTGAGCCGCATGTAAACGGACCTTTCACTCCTGATCTTGCATGGCCGATTTCAAAATTTGCCGCTGCAGTGAAAGAAAATAACTGGCCATCTGAATTGGAAGTTGGTCTGATAGGCTCGTGTACAAATTCTTCTTACGAAGATATTTCCCGTGCAGCATCGTTAGCACAGCAGGCAGTGGATGCAAATCTAAAAGCGAAATCAGAATTTACGATCACGCCCGGATCAGAACTTGTTCGTTTCACAGTGGAGCGCGATGGCTTCCTGGGAACATTTGAAAAAATGGGAGGTGTTGTTTTAGCGAATGCATGCGGACCTTGTATTGGACAATGGGCGCGTCATACAAGTGATCCGAACAGAAAAAATTCGATCATAACATCATTCAACAGAAATTTCGCCAAACGTAACGATGGCAATCCGAATACACATGCATTTGTTGCATCACCTGAGATCGTAACGGCATTGGCAATTGCCGGTGATCTTTCGTTCAATCCTTTGACAGACACATTAACAACTGCTTCGGGTGAAAAATTCAAATTCAAAGAACCGCAAGGCGATGAATTACCGTCAAAAGGATTTGCAGTAGAAGATGCAGGGTATCAAAAACCTGCTGCTGATGGAAGCAATGTAAAAGTGATCGTCTCCCCTACTTCAGAACGTTTACAATTGCTGGATCCATTTTCTGCATGGGAAGGCACTGATCTTTCCGGATTGAAATTGCTTATCAAGGTAAAAGGAAAATGTACAACTGATCACATCTCAATGGCCGGTCCATGGTTGAAATTCCGTGGTCACCTTGATAACATATCAAACAATATGCTCATCGGTGCGATCAATTTTTTTAACGATAAATCTGATTCAGTTAAGAATCAACTTACAGGAGAATACAATGGAGTACCTCAAGTACAGAGAGCATACAAAGCAGCGAAAGTCGGATCAATAGTAGTTGGCGATGAAAATTACGGTGAAGGTTCATCCCGTGAACATGCTGCTATGGAGCCACGTCATCTTGGTGTTCGCGCAATTCTTGTAAAATCATTTGCAAGGATTCATGAAACCAATTTAAAGAAGCAAGGAATGCTTGCGCTTACCTTCGCAGATAAATCAGATTACGACAAGATCAAAGAAGATGATACATTCGATATAAAAGGCTTAACCAGTTTCACTCCGGGCAAACAACTTACAATTGTTTTAAATCATTGCGATGGAACCAGTGAAGAATTTAAAGTGAATCAGTCATACAATGAAAACCAGATCGAATGGTTCAAAGCCGGTGGCGCTTTGAATATTATTCGCTCTCAGATAGCATAATATCAAAGGCCGGTACTCACCGGCCTTTTTTTTGCACAATACTGAATTAAGAAAATGGAAAAATCAACACTGATCGAAGCAATAAAAGAAAATGCAAAATACTTCCTCGAAGAAGCCGGGGAATTTTTTCCCTTTGCTGTTTGTGTAAATGAAGATGATCAGTTTGTTCCTATCTATCTCGACGAAGAGGAGGAATTTGACAGTGATGAAAGCATGATTGAAGAATTGAAATTCTGTGTTACCAAAGCGATCGAAGAAGAATCGTTTACAATCGGAGCTATCGCTTATGATGCAGTGATAACTCATGAAGGTTCTGAACAAGATGCAATCCAAATCATCTTTTTTGATACAGCCACGAAGCAAATTTCGGAGGACCATGCCTATACTTTAAAAAACACAAAAGTACTTTTTCAATAAACCAATTTTCAGGATGTATTCCTAAAATTTCACTTCTCTGTTTGGGAAAAATAATTTAACTTCGCCTAAACCCCTTCCGATTTGAAATGACTTTTACCTCCGGCAAACATATTGTAATAATTGGCGGCGGCTTTTGCGGTACAATGACTGCTGTGAATCTTTTAAAAAAAGCAAATACTTACTTGAACATTACATTGTTCAACAGCGGATATCCGATAGGCAGAGGCATCGCTTATAAAACTTATACTGATAGACATGTTCTCAATGTTACTTGTCAGAACATGAGTGCGTTTTCAGATCAGCCCGATCATTTTCTAACCTGGTGCAAGCAGAATGCCGGTGGCGCATTTGATGTGAATGAACTTCCCGGTAAATTTCTTCCTAGAAACTTATACGGTAAGTATCTGGATTCTGTATTTCAGGATGCAATAAAAAATAAATCTGACAAAGTAAGTTTGCGAATGATCAAAGAGGAAGTAATTGATATCGATCAGACCGGAAGTTCTTATATTGTAACAAGTAGTTCCGGGACGAATATTGAAGCTGACAAGATCGTACTTGCCACCGGAAATCATCCGCCTTCACATCCTCCGCTTTCGAAAACGGATTTTCATAGGAGTAAAAGATATTTTGCAAATCCATGGAAAGAGGACTCTATCAGCAAAATCGATTCAACTGAACCGATTTTGATTGTTGGAACCGGATTAACAATGGTGGATGTAGTTTTAGGACTTGAAGAAAAAAAATTCAGCGGCAAAATAATTGCGCTCTCTCCAAATGGATTCAATATACTTGCTCACAAAAAACATCATCCACAAAGAAATATTTTAGACGAACTGTCACCGCCTTTTGAATTGACGAAACTTTTTAAATTATTTTATAAGCATGTTCGTGAAGCTCATCTACGTGGAGAATCAGGAGAGACAGTTGTGGATGCTGTAAGGTCTCAGACACAGGTCATCTGGCAACAACTTACATTAGAGGACAAGAAGCGATTTATGGCTCACATCAGGCATCTTTGGGGTGTAGCCCGTCACAGACTTCCCGGAGAGGTCCATTCGCAAATTCAATCGATGATTGCAAATAAATCGCTTCAGGTTTTGGCAGGAAGGATTTCTGATATTGACGAAATCGGTGAACATCTTGAAGTGAAAATTTCACTGCGGGGAAATGATAAAATGGAATTCATCAAAGTACAGCGGCTAATAAATTGTACAGGTCCATTGACAGATATTTCAAAATTTACAAGTCAATTGTACACTAATTTATTGCAGAAAAAAATTGTCAGACCGGATGAAATGAAACTTGGTCTGGATGCAACGGCACAAGGCCGCATCATCGACAACATCGGTAAAGAAAGTAAAAGCATTTTTACACTTGGCTCGCTATTGAAAGGAAAACTTTGGGAAAGTACTGCTGTTCCTGAGTTAAGAAAACAAACTGAAGTAGTAGCTGATCTTTTGCTGGCTGATTAGTGCGCTACCATAAATTTTCTGCTTGAAGAATTATCACCGGAAACTAGCTGAATCAGGTAGATTCCATTTTTCAGACCTGAAAGATCGATTTGTGCTTCAAGAGATTTAAGCATACTTGTATACACTAACTTTCCTGTAACATCATAGATGCGAATTGAAGATCTATGTATTGAAGACAGATTATAAAATCGCAAATTCAGTTTATCATTTGCCGGATTCGGTGATAAAACAAAAGATGGTTTTATCCTGATCGCTTCAGATATCCCTATTCCGGAATTGGACTGATACCGCATTTCCACTCCACCGGTCGATTGACCGATGACAAGATCCGTTAAACCATCGCCATTAAGGTCGCCGCCACTTACAGTAATATTGAATTTTATTCTGGTGCTTTCAGAACTATCTATTGCATATCCTTTGAAATTGTAACATCCATCTATGTCAGCATCGATATTATCATAGGAATAAATAAAACCATTTTCATTTGCAACAAGCAATCTTTTACTTCCAAGACTATCGTAAAAGAACGGCACAGTAAAACCATCGACCGTAAACGGACCTTGAATGGATACGCAACCAACAGAGTCGTTAGTAGGTGTTGCATCAAAAAATGCCGCTGATGATGAGCCGATATTTTTGTACAAGTTAACATAACCATTTTGCTCACCAATGATCAGATCATTCAGTCCATCATTATTCAGGTCATAGATCTGCGGTGTTGAATATTTTCCGACATCGATTCCCATATAAAAGAAAGCGACAAAAGAAAAATCCGAAACATTTCCGGCTCCGCCATTATTTACAAAATACGCCAGTCGGCCATCTTCATTTCCTAAAATAAGGTCTTTGTCACCATCACCATCTAAATCTCCGAATGCCGGATAAACAGGAGAAGGAAAATTATACTGACTGATCGTAGCAATGTCTGAGTCGATAAGTTCAAACGATGGCAGTGCCGATGTTCCGGTATTTTTATAATATCTGATTCCTGTTTTATAGACTGTTGAACTTATAAATTCATCAAAGCCTATCATCAAGTCAAGTAATCCGTCGTTATTATAATCATATAATACCGGTGCAGCATTCTCACCGGCTTCGATCATACTTTGCTGTAGAAATGTTTTCGTTGTAAATTCAAAGATAGGATTCGAATTTGTTCCGTCATTCCTGTAATACCACATACCTTGATGGTTCTCATTAAAATTCGGAACAACCAAAAGATCGCGAACACCGTTGTTGTCGAGATCGATAAAGTAGTGATAGTGGAAGCCATCGAAAAGAGCAGGGACATCATAAGAAGGAAAGATCGTATCCTGAGAACCCATATCAGCAGAAAAACTTGTTCCTTCATTCACAACAAGTAAAGAGTTGGAAGATGCAACATCACCAATAAGCATATCCTTATCGTTATCACCGTCAATATCTATCAGCAAGATTGCTGAAACGGTATCGTCTTGCGGTGCAGCTTCACTTTGTTCGTAAACAGGTTTCTCAAATTCCGGAGTATTAAGTTGAGGTCTGCCTTCACGACAAGGGCAATGAAAACATCCAACTTCATTTGCTCCTCCAACCATCAATGCGAAATTCCCCCAGCATCCGGTTGCATACTCAAAGTCGAGTGAATCACAATTTCCATATCGTTCCATTGAATAATTTTTATGGAAGATAAATCGTGCATCCGGAAAAGAATTGTAGCCGATAATATCCATATCTCCATCCCCGTCAATATCGCTTAAACCGGGTACTGAAACTCCGCTAACAAAAATATTCTGACGTAAGGTCTGATATTTTTCATCCAGATAATCGTCGACCAATGTAAATTGCAAGCCGGTTGCAATTGAATAATCATTTCTATAAACTGCCATTGCAGACAAAGCAATTGGTGACAAAGTGAAAAGATCTTCTTTCCCATCGCAATTATAATCATACATCATCACCCATTGATTGATCTCAGGAAATTTGTCGGCGTATTGTGGTGCATAGTCCCATGCCAGATTATAATTTGTATTTCCATTGTTAAGAAAAACCGTTTTCCGGGAGTTGAATTTATCATAAATGAAAATATCATTTCTTCCATCTCCGTTAACATCCACTTCATTTACTGCCGGAAAATTGATTCCACCGGACCATGGATTCTGCAATTGAACGCCGCTTTCAATGACACGAAGTGAATCAATTCGATTAAAGAACTGCCCTTTCGCATGATTAACAAAACCCAGAAGCAAGAAGATAAACAAAACATTTCTCATCTCCCAAAGATAGTCAAACATCCATTTCCGAATGAAGAATATTTTCATAAATTGCGGGTCGGTTATTAGGTCAAAGGTCAAAGGTCAAAGGTCAAAGGTCAAAGGTCAAAGGTCAAAGGTCAAAGGTCAAAGGTCAAAGGTCATCGGTTCATTATTCGTTATTCGTTATTCGTTATTAAATATTCATTAAATAAAATGCCTTCATTCGACATCGTAAGTAAAATAGATATTCAGAAGTTCGACAATGCCATCAATGTAGCAGTGAAGGAGATCAGTACGCGTTATGATTTTAATCAATCAAAAACGAAAGTGGAATTTGACAAGAAGACCTATATGGTTCATGTGCTGACAGAAAATGACATGCGAATGAAAGCGGTAGAAGGAATCATAATTGGTCGAGTGATAAAGCAGGGCATCGATGCACAGGTGCTAGATTTCGGAAAGGAGTTATATGCTTCCGGAAATATGGTTAAAAAAGATATCAATCTTAAACAAGGTATCGATAAAGAGACTGCTAAAAAAGTAGTGAAGATCATTAAAGAAAGCGCAAAGAAAGTTCAAGCTTCCATAATGGATGAGCAAGTTCGTGTAACCGGTAAAAAAATAGATGATCTTCAGGAAGTGATAGCAATACTTGAAAAATCAGATGTAGGAATGCCCTTACAATTTGAAAATTTTCGCAGTTGATTTAGCAACTGAAGAAACAAAAGACGCAAGCCCACATAAATGTGAAAACAATTTTAAAACATTTCTTTCTGCTTATTTTTTTTACCATTCTTTCCGGTAGCGTAAGTGCGCAGGACAAAATTGTTAAAGTAAACAATGATACGCTTCGTGTAAAGATTGTACAGATCACACTTGACAAGATCAAATTCCGGTATCATGGAATGAAATCGGGTCAGATCTTAGAGATCCCGAAAAATCAGGTGAAGCAGATCATCTATGAAAATGGTTCATCTCTTACCATTGTTTACAATCTCTTTGATGTATCAAAAGATCTTATGATAAAAGACCGCTTCAGATCGATCAAAGTTGATCTGTTTGCACCTTTGCTCAACCATGTCACAATTGCCTATGAGCACAAACTCCGGCTGGGAATGAATCTCGAAGTCAAAGGTGGGTACATTGGCTGGCGAGTTAACAAAACCCTTGACAAATCGGATGGCTTCATTGCAAAAGTCGGACTTCGTTTTTTGAAAAACAGTAATACTATCCGGAAAGGCTTGAAGTATATTCATCCGATGAAAGGAAGCTACATCAAACCGGAAATTGCGTTTTCACGGTACACATCGATTGAAGAAGGCCACAAAGTCAATTTTTCAAATTTCTATGCAACTATAAATTTCGG
>JAYUWA010000435.1:0-4267 GCA_043753795.1 Bacteroidota bacterium
TTTGTGAGTGCATCTTTTTCCAGCATCAAAGCACCCAGACAAGCTTCCTCAAGATCCAATGCTTGTGGTGGAAGTTTGCCGAATTGCTGGGCCTGAAAAGTATTCATTGCAGTCTTGCTGGTTGGAACACGTTTTTTGGCTAGCGAGTCGTTATAATTTGGTTGACCTTGATCTGACATTTTTGAATTTACTGGACCGTAGAACTTATACGTTTTGGGGTGATAAAAATTTTGGTAAAAGGGATGCGAAGCTAGTTAAAACCGACGTTTGAAGTCGGCTTTGTTAATAACTTTAGTATCTTTGAAAAAAGGTATTTAAATGTACAAAATTGGAGGAAAGAACCACTCTTTTTTTTTGAATGTATTGAAAATCTTGCGAATAGATTTTTGCACTTTTTTACTATTTCTGTCTGTCTTGATTTCCTGCAAAAAAGAGCAGTCAGCAATACCGGTTGTTTCCGGTGAAATTACGAATCCCCAGAACGGTTTTATTTGCAATTTCGGCGATACTATTTCTGTGACCGGAAATTTGTCGAGCGACTACCCTATTCAATCTGCTTTCATTTCTCTTTGCGATGAAAATTTCAATACGATCGTTTCCGGAAAAATGATCGGGGAAAATCTGGGAACAAATTATCAATTTACTACTGATTTCATACTCGATAATCCTGATGCTGCTTCCGGAAATTATCGACTCAAAATTTCTATCCGCTCCGAAGATCAGACATTTAATCTAGATAATACAATTCAGATTCAGGTAAATTCTGTTCCGAGAACTATTCTTAAAACATTTTGTGTGACAGGAACCAATTCCAATTTCGCTTTGTATGAATTGAATGGAACTTCCCCTGTTATTATAAACAGTTACAACTCTTCATTCTTAAATTTACATGTCGATGGTCGTTACAAAAAGATCTTTTTGTGCAGTAAAGAAAAAGTTATGGGTCTGCATGCAGAAACTTTCGCAGAGCAATTTCAACTTTCTCCGCTTTCGCTAAATTCTGATTCATTTATTACATCTGAATTGTATTCACATAATCTCATTGTTGGCAGAAATGACGGCAACATTATTCAGTATAATCCTTCCGGACAACGTCAGGCAGAGACAGGTGAAAACTTATACTTCCGGCCGTTGATTACTGCAACTACTCCCGGACACTTATATGCGTCTATTCTGAAAAATACAGACAGGAAAATTGCAATCTTTTTCTTTCCAAATGGTGATGCCCGGCAGGAACTTCTGATTGACTTTGATATCGTCAACTTTCATCCGGTTTCGGCAAATGAAGTTCTGGTTGTTGGAAACAGAAATGGTCATATGCTGATCTGCAAATACTTTCTGAACACTAACGGAATTCAGGTCCTGTCTGATGTGCCAAATACATTTTGTAATTCGACATTATCATATAATGGTATCATTGTCCTATTGACCAATTCCGGACTTATCAAATATGAGGACCCGGCGAATTCATTGCAAACCAGAAATTCAGGCATTTTCAGAGGTGCGAATTATGATGAAGTAAATGACATATTATACTGTTTTTCAGGGAGTAATATTAAACAATTAAATGGAACTTCATATATCGACCTAGGTGATATTGTATTGCCAGACAGTGTAATGAATGTTAGGGTTCTCTATTCGAAATAAAAATTTAACACAGAGAAAAGGGAGAAAAAAAGGGAGAAAAAGAGATCTCCTCTTCCTCCCTTTTTTTCTCCTTTTTCTCCGTGTTAAAAAAAACCAGAAAAACAGAAATCCTGAATTCCAAGTCAGATTTAACTATATTGCAAGCCTAAATCAACAAAATAAAGAATGAATTTTCTTGACTTCGAAAAACCGATTGCAGACTTATTGGAGCAGATTGAAAAGCAGAAAACGATCGGAGAAAAAAGTAAAGTTGATGTGAGTGTGGCTGTCCGACAGTTGGAATTGAAACTTGCTGAAACCCGGAAAAACCTTTACTCAGACTTGACTCCTTGGCAAAGGGTTCAGCTTTCACGTCATCCTGATCGTCCCTATACTCTATCTTACATTGATGCTATCACCGATAAAAACTTTGTCGAGCTCTTCGGAGACCGCACTGTAAAAGATGATAAGGCAATTGTCGGCGGACTTGGTTCTGTCGACGGACAATCGATCATGTTTATCGGACAGCAAAAAGGAACGACAACAAAACAACGCCAGTACAGAAATTTTGGAATGGCCAATCCTGAAGGTTATCGCAAGGCACTTCGCTTAATGAAAATGGCAGAGAAGTTTAACAAACCTGTCGTTACATTGATCGATACTCCCGGAGCATTTCCCGGACTCGAAGCTGAAGAGCGTGGACAAGGTGAAGCCATTGCACGGAACTTGTTTGAAATGGCAAAGCTGAAAGTTCCGATCATCTGCATTATTATAGGTGAAGGTGCATCAGGTGGAGCTTTAGGAATTGGAATTGGCGACAGAGTTTTAATGCTTGAGAATACATGGTATTCTGTGATCTCTCCGGAATCTTGTTCTTCAATTTTATGGAGAAGTTGGGATTACAAAGAGAAAGCTGCGGAAGTTTTAAAACTTACGGCTGATGATATGCTAAGGCAAAAACTGATCGATGGTATCATTAAAGAACCAATTGGTGGAGCCCATACTCAACCTGAACAGATGTTCAAGATCGTCAAGAATGAGATCCTGAAACATCTCAAGGAATTGAGAAAAGACAGTCCAACAGAACTCGTCAATAAACGAATTGACAAATTCAGTTCAATGGGTGTTGTCAACGAATAATTTTTTTCCTTAAATACTACAACTGTGTCTGAAGAATCACACATGAATGAGGCCATCCGCCTTTCATTCGAAACAATGCGCAACAAGCCCGGCGGACCGTTTGGAGCTGTTGTTGTAAAAGATGGTAAGATCATCGCCCGCGGTTACAATAAAGTAATTTCATCAAACGACCCGACGGCACACGCTGAAGTAGTCGCAATCCGTGAAGCATGCAAGGCATTGAATACATTTCAACTTGACGGCTGTGAGATCTACACCAGTTGTGAACCATGTCCGATGTGCATGAGCGCGATCTATTGGGCGCGACCATCAAAAGTTTACTATGCAAATTCAAAAACGGATGCAGCAAACATCGACTTTGATGATAATTTTATCTATGAAGAATTAGCATTGCCTTATGAGAAAAGAAAAATTCCACTTATCCGCATGATGGATAAAGAAGCGCTTGAAGCATTTAAAGAATGGACGAGTAAAAACGATAAAACTCTCTACTGATTTTTACAAATTGAAAATCCTTGCACTGTGATTTCTTTTCCAAATTGTAAGATCAACATTGGTTTGCACATAACTGAAAAGCGTGCAGATGGATTTCACAATCTGGAGTCAATCATGACGCCTGTTTTCTGGAATGATATTCTTGAAATTGTAAAGAACGACGAAGAAAATACAGCTATAGAATTCAAATCGACAGGTATCCGGATTTTTGGAGACAAAGAAAATAACTTGTGTTCGAAAGCCTATCAGTTGCTTTCTAAAGATTTTTCATTGCCGCCGGTAAAGATCCATTTGCATAAGATCATTCCTATCGGTGCCGGACTTGGCGGTGGTTCATCGGATGCAGCATATACTTTATCGATTCTGAAATCATTGTTCAAGTTGAATATCAGTGATGAGCAACTTGAAAATTATGCTTCGCATCTCGGAAGTGATTGTCCGTTCTTCCTGCGCAACAAAACACTTTTTACCAGTGAAAAAGGTGATAAATTTGAAAATATAAAAACGTCCGGCAAAGAATATTCTGTTGTCCTGATCAAACCAAAGGTTCATGTCAATACAGCAGAAGCATATTCATGGATTAAACCCATCAAGAGAAAATCGTCAATCAAAGAACTGATTCAACACCCAATTGAAACCTGGAAAGAAACTATTTTCAACGATTTCGAAAATCCTGTCTTCGAAAAATATCCCGCGATAAAAAATATAAAAGCCCGTCTCTACAAACTCGGAGCTCTCTATGCGAGCATGAGTGGCAGCGGCTCAACGGTATTCGGAATCTTCAATGACGAAAAACATCTGGATACTTATTTCAGGTCGTGTACGATTTATCAGGGGAAGATTACATTATAGATCTGCGCAAAATCTGCGGGATCTGCGAGATCTGCGGGAGAAATTTCTGTGTGTTTTTTCTCCCGCAGATCTCAGATCCCGCAGATTACGCGCAGAATTTTGTAATCGCATTTTATATTTACTCATTCACATCACAAAACCGTCTATTTACTAA
>JAYUWA010000436.1:0-4232 GCA_043753795.1 Bacteroidota bacterium
AATAATGCTTCGGCAATGCTAAACGTTAGGCGTAATGCTGAAAGACGTGCTAACTTGAAACAGGCTAACTAAACTTGACCCGGACAAACAATTAAACAAAAACAAATGAAATGAAAAAAACCCTTTTGACATTATTAATTTTATTGACCTGTTTGTTTATTTCGGGATATGCTCAAAAACAAGAAAGCTTTTTAAAAGACCCTGCTCAGAAAATGAGCAAGAAAGAAATTAAAGTTCTTATTGACAGCCTTGATAAGGCCTTACACCGTTCATACGTTTACCCAGACAAAGTTGATTTAATGCTTACCAACGTAAAAAAAAATTACAAAAGCGGTGCTTATAATAAAATTGAAAACCGTAACGAATTAGCTTCACAACTATTTAACGATATTCAGCAAGCTTACAAAGACGGACATTTTTTTATACGATATAATCCCCAACTGTCTGAATTTATTACAGCACCTAAGCCAGATTCTATACAAAAGGACGAACGTGAAATGGGAGTGAATGAAGCAAGGGAAAGTAATTTTGGTTTTAGAAAAACGGAAATATTACAAGGTAACATTGGCTATTTAAGGCTGGATAGGTTTTACCCTTTCATTGATGACGCTAAACCTACGATGGACGGTGCATTTCGCTTCGTTAGCAATTGTAAGGCATTGATAATAGATTTGCGTTTTAATGGAGGCGGAAATCCTGATATGGTTCTGCAAACTCAAAGTTATTTTTTCAAAGAAAAAACAAGGATGAATGATATTCTTGACAGCAGGAATGATACTATTAAAAGATGGGCAGACCCCACAACAACCAATTTTAAATTAAATATGCCTGTTTATATTTTAACAAGTCGATACACATTTTCGGGAGCAGAAGATTTTGCCTATGGCTTGCAACAAGTAAAACGCGCTACTGTTGTGGGCGACACAACAGGTGGAGGGGCACATCCATCAGGAGAGTTTAGTATCGGACAAGGTTTTGTAATACGTATTCCTACCCATCGTTCTTTTAATCTTATTACCAAAACAGACTGGGAAGGCACAGGTGTTCGACCTAATGTTGCTGTATCATCCGAAGAGGGTTTAACAAAAGCGCAAGTTTTATTTTTCACAGAACTCTTAGCTGAGACAAAAGATGAAGAGGAAAAGCAAATGTTTCGATGGAATTTGAACAGTATTGAAAATAAGGTATTGCTAACAAAACAGCTTCAGACAGAAAGTATAAAAATTCCAATAGACGCTTTGTTAAAATATTGTGGTTATTATGTTGCGTCAGACCCGAATGACCCATCAGCACCATTTACAGTAATACTTAAAGAAAATAAGATATACAGACATTTTGATGATGGGTATGATGATGCTTTAATTCCTATTTCAACTACTAAATTCGTTATTGATGATGAAAGCGCAAGAACCATTGAATTTGTAGTGAACAAGAATGGAGAAATATCTGATTTAATTTTATCAAAACAAAGTGGAGTATTTAAAATGAATAAGAAGAAGTAATATAAATGCTTCAAACTTGAAACGACAGGACATACAAAAGAAAGCACATACGCCTAATCGAGTAGACGGCCCTACCGAATTTCTCCGATAGGGTGCGCCTCTCACACCACCGTACATGCGGGTCACGCATACGGCGGTTCATTGTGTAAAAGAGTGGCCCATGAACGTTTGTTCCGGGCGGATTTTGAGGTAGTGGTCGAGCATAGATTCGTAACCGCGTTGGGATAAGCGTTGCAGTGTAATCGTGGTGATCAGAATGGGACTTTGCGCTACCGCCCATCCACCTTTTCGCGTGCGGCTCCATGCATAGGCATGATGGTAATCTACTCCGAGACGCATAAGATTCTTTCTCTTGCGTTCGGGTTTCTTCCAGTCTTTCCAGATGCAGTAACGTAGTCGGTTGCGAACCCAACTGTCAAGGGTTCCCAATTTGCCGATCAGACTTCCTAAGCGGAAGTATTCTAACCAACCTCGGTGAACTGTTTTGAGTTGTCGGATACGTTCACCGATCGTTAGCGGTGCCGTTTTGCGGGTGATGGTTCTGATCTTTTCTTTCAACTCCTTCCAGCTACGTTCGCTTGCCACCAATTGGTACTTGCCCTTCTCTCCTTTCTTATACGTGGGTACAAAGTTGTAACCAAGTAGTTTGAAGCTTGAAGGATTGCGAATGCCGCTCTTCTGGCGGTTGATCGGAAGTTTTAGTTTGTTCTTTAAGAAAAGATAAACTTCATTGCCGATCTTCTTTGCCTGCGAATGACTGTCACAATAAATGCTAAAGTCATCGGCATACCGGACATACTTGCAATTTCGCTTTTCCAATTGTCGATCCAATTCATGAAGCATGATGTTGGACAACAACGGAATCAGCGGACTTCCCTGTGGCACTCCTTTTCTTCGCTTGACCAGTTTACCCTCGATCAGGATCGGGGCGCGTAGCCATTGACGAATCAGTCGGAGCGTAGCTTTACACTTCACCTTGCGATACAACAGTTGAAGCAGAATACAATGATCTACTTCGTCGAAGAAGTTTTTCAAGTCGATGTCAACGATGTGATTTAATCCATCGTTGATGTACTGCTGTGATTGCTGAACACATTGGTGTGCGTTTTTACCCGGACGAAATCCGTAGCTGTGCTTCATGAAATCAAATTCAAACTTAGGCGTGATCGTTTGCGCCACACATTGCTGCAACCAACGATCCACTACTGTTGGAATTCCCAGCAGTCGCATCTTTCCATTGCTCTTTGGGATGGATACCCCCAGAATCGGTTGAGCTTTGTAATCACCGTGATTCAATGCCTGCGCTATCTTGGATTTGTTCTCCCGAACAAATTCTTTCAGCGCATTCACAGACATTCTATCCACGCCTGCCGAACCTTTGTTCTGCACCACATGAATACACGCCTGTTGCATGTTCCGTACGTTGATCACTCGTTCAATCATTTTCTCCTTTCACTACATTAAATTTTCTTTAGTTCCATTTATCGCAGGGCTTCTCTTCCTCTTACGGAAAACGATCCTTGCATCATTTGGAACCACACAATGTTCAGTCCTTCGTTAACCGGTGAGTCCTCCAATCTTTCCATTGGCTCGTTACCGCTAACTACTATGACCTCTGCTGACTTCTTGGCTCGAACCAACTCGTAGTTGCCAAGACCTCCCTCGGTAAGTCAAATACACTTCTGCGTTTACTCCTGCTGAATCTACATCGTTGAACTTTTGTACTCTTCGGACTTTAGTATGCTGTGCTACCTTATCCGTTCAACGATGCCTCCTATTCAGTTTCTGTTCGTCAGTGCAAATGCTCGCAGTCTCGCTTACTTTAGTGCATACCTCACGATACACCACCTTGCGACTTGCTAAACTTCGGGCCGTTACCCCCGCGTTTCAGGGAATTTCACCCGTTGGGTTTCTTCTTTTGAAAGAACTATATTTGACATTCAAGGCGCACACACCGCATTGCCAAAACATTATTTTTTGACTCTTTTTATTTTTATATTTCGGTAAAAAAATAATGCTTCGGCAATGCTAAACGTTATGGCTAATTATAAAACGATAATAATGAAACTACTTTGTTTTATTTTCTTTATTTCCTTATCCCCATTTTTAAATGGACAAATTACATATGCACCTTTAAATGCATACTGGAACTATAGCTACGCATCACACAATGGAGGTGAAAGATCCAACTTGACATTCCAAGTTACAAAAGATACTTTAGTAAGTGGAACATTAATTAAAGAGATTACTGTTGTTGAAGATTTGTATTTTTCCCTTTCCCAAAATCGACCTGTTGGAATGTACACATACCCTTATGCAGATATACAATACAGAAATGATTCTGTTTTTTATGATGATGGTTTCAACATTTATTATTTGTACAACTTTTCAATGCAAACTGGTGACACATTAACAATTATTCCATCTATTCCCAATTTAATTGCAATTGTAGATTCGGTTTACTCAATTGTCATAAATGGAGACACTCTGCAAAATTGGGTACTTTCAGAATATTGCGAAAATGTCTTTTGGAAAAATGCGAATATTGTTGAAGGTATCGGTCCGATTGACGATTTTATTTATTGGAATACTGACGGTTGTGTTATAGGGGGACTAACTTATAATTTCGAATGCTTCCATAGTTCTTCTATCAGCTATAATAGTCCATGTCTTCCAATAACCTTAAACATCGAGTCTGATATCAATGCAGATAATTTTGTAACACTTTAT
>JAYUWA010000437.1:0-4230 GCA_043753795.1 Bacteroidota bacterium
GCTACGGCTAATCCTGTTACAACAATACCAACTTCGTTAGTTAATTTCCAACCATTTGATTCTACTCTTATAAATAGGACAAGGGAGATTGTATTTGCCCCACAAACTATGGCGCCGATGGAAATGGTTGAAGGGCCATTCACTATGAATGGTCATCAATTTAGCATGGATACAATTAATGATACAACATACTTAAATCACGTTGAAAAATGGATCTTAACAAACAACACATTGATCGCCCATCCTTTTCATATTCATGATGTGCAATTTTATGTCACCGATGTAAATGGTATTTCTGTTCCAGTTTCAGAACAGGTGAAGAAGGATGTTGTTTTAGTAATGCCAAATGAATCAGTATCCTTTATTACCAAGTTTGAAGATTTTGCAGACACAATACCTTACATGTATCATTGTCATTTGCTGCATCATGAGGATGATGGTATGATGGGATCGTTTGTTGTTTTACCCGGAACATCGGATATAAATTATCCAAGCAAGAATAGCGGAGTGTTAGAATGTAGCCCTAATCCCGTTTCCGGATTTGCAAGGATTACACTAAATGGTTTTGAAAAAGAAATTGAATACTCTTTGCTTAATAGCTCAAGCCAGATTGTGCATTCCAAAAAATTGAATAACAATTCATCAGAATTTAGTTTAGACTTGAACGCTGTTGAATCTGGAATATATATTTTAAGGGTTACAGACAAACACAAATCTCAATACTGTAAAATAATTAAACTTTAATCTAATAAATGAAGTATCTATTACTACTCCCCTCAATATTATTTATCTCAAGTGCAGATGCGCAGCAAGTAACATGGTCATCTGAAGTCACCGTTGCAATGTCAATGGACGGGAATTTTCATCCTAGAATTGTTACTGATGCTTCGGGAGATCCTATGATTGTCTGGGGAAAAGGATCGACTAATGAATGTAAATTCTCGAAGTGGAACGGAACAATGTTTACAAGTCCGGTGACGATCAACTCGCCTTCAATCCCGGTTTTCACTACATCTTGGGCCGGGCCCGATATAGCTTCAAAAGGAGATACCGTTTACATTGTGATCAAAGAAACACCCGAAGATGTTAACCCGATTTACATTGTCAGTTCTTTTGATGGGGGGCAGACATTTTCATCTCCGGTTCAGGTTGATTTCGTTTCACCTGATCTAAGTCGGTTTCCAACAGTTACAATAGATGATTCAGGTAATCCAATCGTTGGATTTATGAAATTCGATTCTAATTTTTCAAATGCCAGATGGGTAGTAACAAGATCTTCGGATTATGGAAATACTTTTACAACAGATGTATTGGCAAGTGGTTGGTCTGGTGGCGTCGTATGTGATTGCTGCCCGGGTTCCATTGTGAGCGAAGGGAATACAGTTGCAGTGCTCTATCGCGACAACCTAAACAATATTAGAGATAGCTGGACAGGTGTTTCAACAGACAATGGGATATCGTTTACTAATGGTTGGAACGTTGATCTGAACAACTGGATGATCATGGCGTGTCCATCTACAGGACCTGATGGAGTTATTATTAACGACTCTTTGTATTCAGTTTTTATGAATGGAGCAAGCGGCTCACCAACGGTTTATTTCAGCAGTTCATCTATTAGTAGTATGCAACCAACAATTGTACAGCAACTATCTGGTAGCAATGGTCAGAACTATCCAAGAATTTCAAATTTCGATTCTGCTTTGGGAGTAGTATGGAAAGAAACAGTTTCAGGTGAGAACAAAGCACTTTTCAGATTTTCGTCCGATATAAGCTCCGGATTAAGTTTAGTATGTGATACAATTGTAGATTCCGGTGTTGCGAATGCAGATATTGCCATCCATAATGGAATGGTTTATCTCGTTTGGCAAGACGATATTTCCGGTACTGTAAAATTTAAAAGTGGAACTTATACTTCCACAACAAATATCCTGGACAACCAATTCGAAAGAATTGCAGTGTATCCTAATCCTATTAGCGCTGATGAAATTCAAATCTTATTAAAAGAGATTCCGGATGGAGAATATATGTATAAAATTGAAAATGTATTGGGCCAAAGTTTCGGGAATAATAAATTTCAGACATTTAATGGAAAAGCAAATATCAATATTTTCCTTAATCAAGGTTTATATCTTTTAAAAATTTCAACAACCAAAGGTGAAGTTGTAAGCAAATTTATTAAAGAATAAAAGCGATTGGTTTTTCCAATGCCATTTACTTTATCACAAAGTATATTGTTTACCAATTATTTCTCTCGCATTTATTATGGCCTGCTGCTCGTCTTTTAAAGATGGCGCAACTACTAGTACTTTTACATTAGATACAACAAAAGTTACTTCCGGTAAAACTTTCTACCAATGTCCTATGCACTTACAAGTGGTGTCATCTGAATCCGGGGATTTCCCAAAGTGTGGCATGGCCTTGGAAAACGTCCTAAAGCAATAGTTATACCACCAAAATAAAACAAAAATCATATTCAGAAGAGTTTATTTCGACTACCTTACTTAAATTCCTGACTGTAGATTGGATATTTTAAAGTATAAATATTTTAAGACAAAGGAATACGGATAACAGCGTCACTGAAAAACGGGTAACAGCGTCACTGAAAAATTATTTAAATTTAGTATTATGAAAAATAGAAAAACGGGATTGTCAAAATTAATAGCTATGCTAATTATGTTTATTTCTTTTAATGTCACGCATTCGCTTGCGCAAACCCTTGCAGATTCAACTATGAAAGATTGCTGCATGATGAAAGATGGAAAGATGATGCAAATCAAATCCGGAAAGATGCAGCCAATGGAAGAAAACATAACCATGGCTAATGGAACAATGTGTATGACGAATGGAGAATGTATCATGAAGGATGGCAAAAAGATGAAGATGAAAGAGGGCGATTGCATGGACATGTCAGGTAAAATGGATCATTGTTCGATGATGCATAAGGACAGCAAGGGAGCATCAGAGAAAAAAGAAGGCAAACATGATATGGATATGTCCTACTCTTGTCCTATGCACCCTGATATTACCAGTGATAAAGCAGGTAAATGCACTAAATGCGGAATGGAATTAGAAAAAAAGAAGTAATTTGTTTTGTTTCGAAAAAATCCAGTATAAATAAAATTGATCATTTAAATGCTCATGTCTTAGGTAAGCGCTGGACATGAGCATTATTTAATAATGAGCAAAGATACATCACATTTTACTGTTGTTAAAATGCGGTTGTTGTATATTATAAAAGATGAAAGTATGGCAACAAGAACTAAAATTATTATTTATTCTACACTTGAACAATGGTTTAATTTTGATCTTTCATTTTCAGGTTCGATCTATGTTCTCTTTTCTTTATCCTCAGTAGTTTTCGTTTATGGAGGATTTTTAAAAAACACTTATTGATTCTGAATTGCCTTGGGAATCTGAAAACGATTTTGCTTTTACTGGAATAGCAGGATATTTTATTCTAAGAAAAACTTTGAATTAACAAATAAAAAACATCAGATGAAAGTTTTAATATACAGCATACATGGTTTCGATAAACCATTTTTAGAAAACACTACAAAAGGCAAGCATGACTTGACTTTTACTGAGCACGTCTTAAACGAAGCAACGGTTGGTCTTGCCAAAGGATTTGATGCTGTAGTACTTTTTACTTCTGATAATGCATCTGCTGAAGTACTCGAAGAATTTTCTCGTTATGGAGTAAAATTCATTGCGCTCCGTTCAGCAGGTTATGACAATGTAGATCTGGATAAGGCAAAACAACTTGGCATTAAGGTAGCCAACGTTCCTGCATATTCTCCATACTCTATTGCTGAACATGCTGCTACACTCCTAATGACTTTGAATCGAAAAATAATATTAAGCCAGCAATTAATGAATCAAAATGATTTTCGTTTGGACCAATTAATTGGCACTGATCTACACGAAAAGACTATAGGAATTGTTGGTACAGGTAAAATCGGTGCGGTTTTCGCAAATATCATGAAAGGCTTTGGCAGCAAATTAATTGGCTATGATATTGAAGAAAATCATGAACTTATTCAGCAAACAAATATTACTTACGCTTCATTGGAAGAATTATGTAAATCATCAGATGTCATTTCTGTTCATTGTCCTTTGAATTCCGTAACAAAACACATGTTCAACAAAAGTGTGTTTGATCAAATGAAAAAAGGAGTGATCTTTATAAATACCGCTCGAGGTGGTATTGTAAAGACAACAGATTTATTAGAT
>JAYUWA010000438.1:0-4223 GCA_043753795.1 Bacteroidota bacterium
CTCTGATCTCAATTCGATTTCAGAATCAATAGACAGTTCTATATGGATCGGAACAGAGAAAGGGTTATTAAACTACCATCCGTTTTCAGATCTCAACATCTCTGAACCGGCATTATCATTTTCAGGAATTTCTGTTTTTTTGAAAAAAATTAGCTTTAATCAAAACAGGTTTACGTACGAAGAAAATAATTTACGGTTTGATATATATGGTTTATGGTATTCTGATCCACAGCGGGTAAATTATTCTTTTTTCCTCGAAGGTTATTCAAATAAGTGGGAAAATACAAAAGATAAAAATATTGTGTTTTCAAAATTATCGCCGGGGAAATATACATTAAAAGTCCGTTCCTCGCTAAATAGTAATTTTACATTATCAAAAGAGATAGAATATCGTTTTGAAATTGCGCCTCCCTATTGGCAGACATGGTGGTTCCGTGGAGTCTTTGCCGGTATCGTAGCTCTTTTGCTGGTGTTGATCATTCGCAAGCGTGAAAACAGATTACGAAAATTAGATCTTCTTCAAAAAGAAAAAATTGAATTTCAGTTTGAGACATTGAAGAATCAGGTTAATCCACATTTTCTTTTTAATAGCTTCAACACCTTGGTGAACGTAATAGAAACTGATTCAAAATCGGCAGTAGTGTATGTACAGAAGCTATCTGAGTTCTTCCGTTCAATCGTTAATTACAGAGATAAAAATCTGATCTTTCTGGAAGAAGAAATTTCCTTACTTGAAAATTACATCTTCATTCAAAAAGAAAGGTATGGAGATAATTTGCAAATTGAAATCAATCTCGATGCGAAAATAAAGACAACATTTTCTATTCCGCCATTGACATTGCAATTACTAGCAGAAAATTCTTTGAAGCACAATGCGATCTCGAAAGAAACTCCGTTAAAAATCAGTTTATATTCAGAATCAGGAAGGTTGATCATCAAAAATAATATAAACAGAAAGATCTCTCAAGAAAGAAGTTCCGGGATGGGACTTCAGAATATAGTAAGCAGATACCGGTTGCTAACAAAAGAAAAAGTTGAAATTGATGAAACAGTTTCTACCTTTACTGTGTCATTACCAATGTTAAATCCACAATCCGAATGAGAATTTTAATTATCGAAGACGAACAACCTGCTTCTACCCGATTAAAAAAGTTATTACTCGAAGCTGAACCGGACGCTGTAATTCTTGATGAAATTGTGAGTGTAAAATCAGCAGTAGAATGGATTAAAAATCACATTCATCCCGATCTGATTTTCATGGACATCCATCTTTCTGATGGCAACAGTTTCGACATTTTTGAATTGGTAAACATTACCTCACCTGTAATTTTCATAACAGCATATGACGAATTCGCACTGAAGGCATTCAAAGTTAATAGTGTTGAGTATTTATTAAAACCTGTAAAGCAGGAAGAATTAGTTGGAGCTTTAAATAAGTTTAAGACCTACTTTAATAAAAATGCACAGCTGCCTGACTTGAGTAAACTGATGGAGAATCTGAAAGATCCCGGATCAAGTTATAAGAAAAGGTTTTTGATTCGATATGGCGAACATATTAAAGCAGTAGAAACAGAAAACGTAGCATATTTTTACACTGAAGAGAAAATTAATTTTTTAAGAACAAAAGATAATCACTCATATCACATTGAATATAATCTTGATAAACTGGAAGGCATATTAGATCCGACAAAATTTTTCAGAATCAATCGCCAATTCATAATTAATTATGAAGCAATTGATCAGATGTTTTCATTTTCAAAGTCCAGAGTAAAAATAAATCTAAAACCACCTATTGCGCTTGATACGATTGTTAGTACAGAACGATCTCCATTGTTTAAAGAATGGTTATCCGGAAAAGAGTGAAATAGATAACTCTGAGAGCAAGATGAAATTCTGAATTTTCTTTATGTTTTTTTGAGTTGGTTATTCCTCACTTTTTCTTTGTTTAAAGGAAATATTCGAAGATAATCGACTTCAGAACCCAATTTTTCCTGTTCAGCATTATTTATAATATAGAACAATATAGTACTTCTAAATTTGTTCTATCAAATAAGATAAATGCAACGAACGAAAAAAATATTTCTTGATCTAGTTCTTGCAGGAGTAATCTTTCTGCTTGTATTGATGATGTTTGCATTGAGTTCATGTAAACATCAACCGCAAGTATTACCTACAGATCTAAACGGTGGAAATGAAAATCCCGGTGGTGGAACAGGTGGTGGCGGAAACAATTGTGATCCGAATGTAGTTTATTTTGAACAACAGATCCTCCCAATCATTGTGAGCAATTGTGCAAAGAGCGGTTGTCATAATTCTATAGATCATGAAGATGATATTGTTTTGAATTCATACAGTTCTATAATGAGTGATGGAGAAATCTCTGCAGGAGACCCTGGTAATAGTGAGTTATATGAAGTAATCACAGAGTCTGATCCGGATGATATAATGCCTCCACCTCCTCATAGTCCGTTGACATCAGCACAGATTACGTTGATCAGAACATGGATCCAGCAAGGAGCACAAAATAATTCATGTCAGAATACTTGTGACACTATAAATATAACTTACAATGGAAGCATTGTTCCGATCCTACAAAATTCCTGTATTGGTTGTCATAGTGGAGGAACACCTTCAGGAAATATAAGTCTGAACACATACAGTGGAGTATTCACTCAAGCTACAAATGGAAATCTATTTGGAAGCGTAAATCACTCAACAGGCTTTGAAGCTATGCCTAAAGGTGGAAACAAATTAAGTACTTGTCAGATTGATATGATCAGGATTTGGATAGATGCGGGAGCGCCAAACAATTAACCTATGAAATACATAAATAGAGCGATATTTGTTTGTATGGTAGTTTTTGGCATATCATCTTGCTATTACGATGTACAGGAAGAATTGCATCCGGAGGTGGCATCGCAGGCATGTGACACAAGTTCTGCACTCTATGCGGTACGAATCAAAACAATAATGCAGAATAATTGTAATTCCTGTCATAGTACTGCATTAGCTTCAGGAGGAATTATAACTGACACCTACCAGGATCTGAAACGGATTGCGGATAATGGTACATTAGTCGAGACTATTAGTCACGCAGCCGGATTCAGAGCAATGCCGCAAAATTTGCCAAAATTATCGTCATGCAATATTAAGTTGATTGAAAAATGGGTTCGCGAAGGCACTCAGAATAATTAAGAAAAGATGAATTTCCGCGAGCTTAGATCAAAATATAAAAAGTACATTTCAAACCTAAGTTAATTCAATATTTAACTCTAAAATCGTGTCAATGAAAAAGAAAATATTTTTAGCACTCGGTATAATGGCATTAGCCGGTGCTGCATTCGGCTATTACTTATTCAATAAGCCGCATCCGAGTATATTAAATGAAAAGCCGGATTTTATTGTAGAATCGGCAGCAATAATCAGTGAATTTGAAACGAATGAAGATGCAGCAAATAAAAAATTTAATGGCAAGGTCATTGAAGTAGTAGGAATAGTATCTGAAAAATCAAAAGACGAACAAGGCAAGTTGAATATCACACTTCATGGAGCTGATATGGCAGGGATCGGATGTGTTTTTGAAAAGGCAGCTCAAGAGAAAGCAGCTAAACTTTCAGAAGGACAGCAAGTAAAGATAAAAGGAATCTGCACAGGGATATTAATGGATGTCGTTTTGGTAGACTGTGTTGTAATAGATAATAATTAAACAATTAAGCTTAAATCGATAACTATGAAAAAAATAATTTTAGCAATCGCTTTGTTGATCTCGACAACAGCGGTTTTCGGACAAAAAGTTCTGACAAAGAATGGTAAGATCTACTTTAATGCAACAAGTCCAAATTCTCCGGAGGTAATTGATGCAACAAATGAGAAAACAATGAGTGTAATAGATGCATCAACCGGTGCAATTGAATTTGCACTATTGATGAAAGCATTTATTTTCGAAAGAGCACTGATGCAGGAACATTTCAACGAGAATTATGTGGAGTCAGATAAATTTCCGAAAGCTTCTTTCAAAGGTACGATCACAAATATGAGTAGTATTGATCTGAAGAAAGACGGAACATATCCGGCAACTGTAAAAGGACAAATGACACTTCACGGTGAGACAAAAGAAGTGAGTGCAACCGGAACCATTACAGAGCAGGCAGCCCAGGGCCGTCACCACCTCGAAGAAGCTGGCCTCTACCGCCTCGGCGTGTGGCCGCAGCCGCTCCAGGGCC
>JAYUWA010000439.1:0-4215 GCA_043753795.1 Bacteroidota bacterium
TAATCATATCACAAGAAGGAATTGAATCCCATGCTTGATCAAAATTTGGACTTGAAATTATGCAATCAGGTAAGTTAAGATTAGTTTGTATCCAAAATTCAGGATCTACTTTTGAAATTTTTAATAGCATTATTTTTTTCTGATTGTGGACACTGTAGGATGTTATACTCTTCCAATAGGTAACTCCTCTATATTTATAATAGAACTTCCAGTTTAAAGCACTTGTACTGGCCTTTATTGAATAAATTTTAGCAATAACATAAGCCGAGTTTTTATTAATGTAATATTCTCTCCAAAGACTAATATGAATATACACCACTAACAAGTATGGCAACACCTGCCAAACTAATAATTACTTTTTTCTTGCTGTCAGATTTCTTAATCCATAAGAGACTACTAATAATTAATAAAAAAAATATTAAAAGAAAGTCTCTAGAAGAATTCATTTATTTTAAAAGTAAAAAAAATATAATCAATTCTCTTGATCATCCACGATCAAAAAAACATCCTCATTATCCTTCTTCATCAGATATTTTTCACGTGCATATCTTTCAAGATTGTTTCTATCTGTCTGAAGATTGTTCAAATCGTTTTTGTACTGAATAATTCCTTCTTCGTAATGGATCTTTTCTTTTTTCACTGTTTTCAGTTTTTGACTGTAAGTCCATGTTGTGATAAAGTCATTCCGATCAAAAAAGCTTAACCATATCAGAAAGCCGAAAAAAGTCAGGAAGTAACGATTGTTTACGTATGGCCAGATCTTTTGAAGAATAGGGTATTTGGGGGCTTTCATGACTATGAAGGTAAGGGAAAGTTACTTTATTTTCAATTTGGAACTTAGAGGGTTAGTAACAGGGGGATGTTCATTATAGGGTCAAAGGTCAAGGGTCAAAGGTCAAGTTAGCTTCGTAGACACCCACAAAGCTGACTTTGACCTTTGACCCTTGACCTTTAACCTCATTTTAATTTTCCGGATTCAAAAACGGATACCGATAATCCTTCGCCGGATCAAAAGTCTCCTTAATAGTACGCGGAGTAACCCAACGAAGCAAGTTATAAGCTGAACCGGCTTTGTCGTTAGTACCACTTGCACGACCACCACCGAAAGGTTGTTGTCCAACTACGGCGCCTGTACATTTGTCATTGATATAAAAGTTTCCGGCAGCATTAACCAACTTTTTCATGGCTTTGTCGATTGCGTATCTGTCTTGTGAAAAGACTGCACCTGTCAAAGCATAAGTTCCGGTCTTGTCGACAGTATCTAAAACTTCATCAAACTTATTGTCGTCGTAAACATAGATAGTAAGTACCGGACCAAATAATTCTTCACACATTGTGACATAGAAAGGATCTTTTACTTCCAGAACAGTTGGATGAATGAACCAGCCTTTTGATTTATCATAAGTTCCACCGACAACTATATTTACATCAGGATTCTCCTTTGCATTATCTATGTAAGTTGCAAGTTTGTCGAATGATTTTTCATCGATCACTGCATTGAAGAAATTTCCAAGATCTTCTGTCGGTCCGACTTTGAATGAATTCAAATCGCGGATCAAACCTTCTTTCACTTTCGGCCACAAACTTTTCGGAATGTATGCACGTGAAGCAGCAGAACATTTTTGTCCCTGGTATTCGAAAGCACCACGAGTCAATCCTGTAATTAAAGCATCAACATCTGCAGAAGGATGTCCGAGGATGAAATCTTTTCCACCGGTCTCGCCAACGATACGCGGATAGCTTTTGTATTTGTGAATATTGTTTCCGATTGTTTTCCAGATATCCTGGAAGACAGCAGTTGAGCCTGTGAAATGTATTCCTGCAAATTCAGGATGATTGAAGATCACTTCGCCGGCATCAGGTCCTGAAACGTAAACCAGATTGATCACTCCCGGAGGAACTCCGGCTTCCATAAATACTTCCATCAAAATACTTGCAGCAAGGATCTGCGTATTTGCAGGTTTCCAAACGATAGTATTTCCCATCATTGCAGCAGATGAAGGGAGATTTCCACTGATAGCAGTAAAGTTGAATGGTGTAAGAGCGAATACAAAACCTTCCAGCGGACGTTGTTCAAGTCTGTTGTAAACACCTTTTGAAGAGATCGGTTGTTGCGTATAGATTTCGCGCATGTATTGCACATTGAAACGAAGGAAGTCAATCATTTCACATGCAGCATCGATCTCAGCCTGATAAATACTTTTGCTTTGTCCGACCATTGTTGCAGCATTAATTAACGCACGGTATGGTCCGGCTAACAATTCAGCAGCCTTCAAAAAAATACTTGCACGGTGTTCCCAGTCCATTGCTGCCCAGTTTCCTCTAGCAGCAAGAGCAGCTTTGATCGCAGCTTCGACATGTGATTTATTTCCGACGTGATAATTTCCAACAACCGCCTGATGATCGTGCGGCGGACGAATCTGTCCTTGCTTTTCGGAGCGGACAGCCTTACCATCAATATACATTGGAATATCGCGAACTTCACTGCGCATTTTTTTCAGCGCAGCTTTAATTGAAGTACGTTCCGGACTTCCCGGAGCATAGTTTAAAACCGGTTCGTTAATAGCTACTGGGACTTGATAAATACCGTTTGACATACTTTTTAAAATTTTGACTGCAAAGGTAGGGTTTTTATTGTCCTTTTTGACCCGAAAAGTACTTTTTTCCAACTTGAATACAAGGCTTTTCAACCATAAAATACATTAAAGCAGAAAGAAGTATAGTTGTCAGGAAAATGATTGTCAAGGCTACTGCAAAACTCATATTAGGGCTGTATTTAAACAAGATTGCTATCAGAATAAAATGAATCAGGTAAATACTGTAGCTTATTTTTCCCTGGAAAATGAGAAATTTGTTTGTAAAGATATTTTGGAACTTCACTGATGAAATCAATGCAATTAGCATAAGTGAAAGACCCCAGCTTTTGATATGTATCAGGATTATATCCATTTTGTGTGGATTAAAAGGCAGAAGAACGTCCAGATTGAGGAGAGCCAAACTCAGAATAAGCAAAAAAGCTTGTCCCAAAAAGCTAATCTTTTTCCATCCGGAAATCAATTTTTCTTTTTGAGTAGAGATGATACAGCCCAGACTGAAATCGAAAATAAATGGATCAATTGGAAGTAGTTTTACGGCAGCGTAAATTATCATTAGCAGCAACAAAGAATTTATCCGAGAAATCAATGCAAGAAATGGTAATACGAGCGAGATCAGAATCTCAATCGAGAGTGTCCAGTCATGTGGAAGTACTCTTAAAGCAGGATCGTTTGGAATCCGGAAAATTAGAACTGCTTGTTTGAAGAAGTCAGAAATGTCAGGAGTTTTTTTCCAGAAATCTGCAAGCCAACTGTTATGTTGTGCACTGATAAAAGGGAAAAGAAAAAAGGTAAGCAGAAGAATGACTAAGAATGCAGGATAAATACGCAGAATTCTTTTGCCAATGAAATTGAAATAGGAGAGTGGCGTTAGTGTAATTTTGCTGATTGATTCTGTCAGAACGAAACCACTAAGAATAAAGAAGTACAGGACTGCCGATTCTGAATCCCATAAAAAATCGAATGGCGAAAAAAAGTACTCAGGAGAAAATGTCTTGATCGTATGTGCAAGTAAAACTACAAATGCAGCAAGACCACGACTGCTATCCAGAAAATGATATCTGTGATTTTCTGACAAATTTTCTTGTCGTTAAGACATTCTGGAAACAATGATACCAATGATCATTGCAGCAACAAGAACTACTAAGATGCCATTGAAAAATTTCTGTGCTCCTAAATTTTTCTTTAATTCAACATGTCCTAAAATATTGTTGAATAAAATTTCAAGCCTATGAAATGCGCTTTCATTCTTCACAATATAATCGTATGCGCCATACTTCATAGTGTTTGCAGCGACCTCTGCTTTTTCTTGTCCTGATAAAAAGATTACAGGAACCAGCGGATATTTTTCTTTAAGTTTTTTCAAGACCTGAAGTCCATTCATGGCCATTGCGTCCGATGAATCGAGGTGATAATCCAAAACAATAAGATTCGGTTCGATGATCATTGTATTGAGAGCTTCTTCACCGGTTGCAAAAGTTTTTACATGCGAATGGGCATATTTTCCTGTAAAGAAGTCGTTCAACATTTCTCTCATCTGAGGATCGTCGTCGATCAAAATAATCTGAAGTGGGCGGTTGGTGTACATAGTGCTTAAATACTGCTCAAACGTAAGTTATAA
>JAYUWA010000440.1:0-4214 GCA_043753795.1 Bacteroidota bacterium
CCCACTGCGCCTGAAGCGCCGACGATCAGAACCTTTTGTCCGGCTTTGATCTCCGCTTTTTTGATGAAGTGCAATGCAGTTGTACCACCGAAAGGAATAACAGCAGCTTGCTCATGTGAAAGTGATTCAGGTTTTAATGCAAGAGTTGCTGTTTCAGGAAATTTTTTATATTCAGCATAGGCGCCAAATTTCATATCTGTAGATCCAAAAACTTTGTCACCTACATTATATAATTTTACATCGGCACCGATCGCTTCAATTTCTCCCGATAGCACACTTCCCAGTATATTGAACTTCGGTTTTGTAAGCCCAAAGAAAAATCTTACTGCAAAGGGGTCAGCGCGGCGAATTCTGCAATCTCCGGAATTTACAGCCGTGGCCATTATTTTTACAAGGATTTCGTCTTTTTTTAGGGTTGGCTTTTCTGTTTCTTTTAATTTTAAGACGGAAGGTGTTCCGTATTCTGTGAATTCTACTACTTTCATTTGCTGTTTTTATTTAATTGCACAAATGTATTGGACGAAAATGGGGTGGACATTGACTTAGGTTAAGAAAACTCCTATTCGTGAAAAGTTTCATTTTTGACGCATAACTGCAAAAAAATGCATTCAGGGTAGTTTTGTTGTATCTTCGTTAGACCTATGATTTACATCAAAATTTATTTTTGAGAATAAATATTATTGGTCAATTTTTATGAATGAGACGCTCAATAGAAAAGCCAATATCCTTTCTGTAATAATTATAATTCTCGCGTTCATAGCTTCTGCATGCGGTTTTTTTTTCCCCGATTTATATAATGACAATGATTTTGTAAAATCAGCTTGGTTTACAAATGACATAATAACCCTTACCGTAATACTTCCACTTCTAATTACAGCAATTTTAAAATCGCAAACGGGTTCCGTTTATTGGGGATTAATTTGGATTGGTTTGCTAGGTTATGTATTTTATAACTATGCATTTTACCTATTTGGCTCAGCATTCAACAAATTGTTTCTTGTTTATACAGGACTATTTTCCATATCGGTTTTTACCTTGCTTTATATGCTTTGGAATACTAAAATAAAAACCATTGCAATTGCTTTTGATCATAAATCTCCGATAAAATTGATATGTATATATTTGATCTTGATGCCAGTGATATTGGTGTTGGTTGAGTTAAGCATGATTCTTCCATTCCTTGTTACAGGAAAAATTCCGGAAACAATCCTCGTTACAGGGCATCCTACAGGAATTGTATTTGCATTGGATTTTTCAATTGTCATTCCCGCCTTTTTAGGTGCAGCAGTCTTATTATGGAAAAGATCAGATTGGGGATATGTTCTTGGATTAATGATGCTGGTTAAAGGCTTTACCTATGGATTAGTATTATGCATAGGTTCTATCCGTCTTGCTTTGTCGGAAAATTATGGAAAATTGGATCCTCTTTTTCCGTTATATATTGTTTTAACTATCGGTGGTTTGTCAGGATGTATAATGCTTTATAGGAATAGAATACTGGAAAGTTAACTTAATTTTACATTAATTAAAATGGAAGATTAAACTGAATTAACGTTGCTGCGTTAAGAAAATTAAACGATCTGCCTAAACTTGCATACTTTAACCTGTACTTTTGTTACTTTAATCATTACAAGTCAGCAAAAATATGTACAAAGTTCAATCCTTCCAGATCTCCGACACGATTGACATTAAGTCGTTCAAAAATTTCTTCACTGCTAAACTATTTTATTCAGACTCGGATGAATTGTATTTTCAGGTTAGTGCCGATCAATATATTTTGTCTTTAAATATGGAGTAGTATGTTTTATGAACCAGGATGATGTTCGAATTTCAGACTTCATTAAACTTATTTCTCCTTATTGTAAAAATTTCTTTGAAGTAAAGTTGCAGGAGGAGTATCTAATTGAAACTTCGGCACAGGAAGATAAAATTGGTAATAATAAGATACAGCTTGTCAATTCTGATCCGGAAACATTCCGTGTGATCATGTTGAATGTTTCACAGTCTGTTGCTCTCGATTATTATTCCGATCAGGCAACAATTTTGATGGAGGAAACTAATCACTACACTTTTAATCTGGAAAGAACAGGGCGTTTGAGTATCTCCGGAAACAGACTGAAATGATTTATCGGTAAGACATTGAATCTTATGAATCGTATCACCGAGAATTTGTACATTTTTGACTCTGCAACAAGTACCTGGGACGATGAAAAACTAGACAAGATAGATACTGAGTTGAAAAAAACATTTGATCTTCAGAGTAGATACAGGAGTATTCACGAAGTGCTTGAGATTATAAAAGAGAATCTTGGACTGTTCAAAGATATCATGCATCATCGGAAGAGTAGTTCACTCGAGTGGATAATTATAATCCTGATTCTTGTTGAGGTGATCAACTTATTTATGGGTAAATTTCTCTGATAAAATATCGTTGCTTATGAAATCAGACATGCTCAAGTTTCTGCTGTTTATTTTCTCTACTATGGCTATCAACTCTTATTCGCAAACCGTTTCGTTTGATGTTGAAGGGCATCGCGGTTGCCGGGGACTCTATCCTGAAAATACTGTTCCGGCATTTATTAATGCTGTGAAGTTAAATGTTACTACTCTCGAATTGGATGTTGTAATTTCACGCGACTTGAAGGTTGTTGTCTCGCATGAGCCATGGATAAATAATGAGATTTGCTTAGGTAAGTTTAGAGAAGAACTCAATTTAGCAAGTGAAAAGCAATTGAATATTTGTCAATGAATTTTGCGACCTTGTTGTTTTGGAAATACAAAGAGCATCATTGTTGTCAAAGTGTATGATCCGGTCATTTGATTCAAGGGTTTTAAAATACATACATCAAAAGTATCCGGAAGTAAAATTAGAATACCTCACAGAAAGTTTGAACAATGTGAATGATGTAAAGAAAATTCTTGGCTTTTTACCATATGTATTCAGCCCGGATAAAAGGTTAGTTACAAAGAAAAATATTCAATCGTTTCATTCAATAAATGTGAAAGTAATTCCGTGGACTGTCAATGAAGAAAAGCAAATAGCCCGTCTAATCACATTGGGTGTTGATGGAATTATTTCAGATTACCCGGATCGGGTTATAATAGTTTTGAAAAAGTAAGTACGAATATAAATTTCAACTATAGCAAATGAAGAAGATTATTTTTTTATTATTCATTTTGGTCCTTCCGCTACTAATGTATTCGCAAGACAGTACAATGTCACAAAAAATCTTCCAGCTAGCTGAAGTAATGCCCAAATTTCCGGGTGGAGAAGCTGAAATGTTTAGTTTTATTGGAAAAAATATCCGGTATCCGAACGATGCAAAGGAAAATGGTATTTCAGGAACAGTTTATCTGACATTTGTAATTGATACTACAGGCAATGTTGATGCAATAAGAGTTTTGCGTGGTGTTCAGATTCTAAATGAAGAAGCAGTAAGAGTTGTCAAGTCAATACCGAAATGGACTCCCGGTATGCAAAATGGAAAGAAAGTGATCGTGCAATTAGTGTTGCCTATTAAATTCAATATTGAGAATTACGAGGTAGGAGTATCTGTATCAGTGCCTATAGAGAAGTCAAAAAGAGATATTTTCTTTAACATGGGAAATGAATATGTCAATTCAGGATATTTTGAAAAAGCAATTGAATCGTTTACAAATGCGATCAATGAAGATAAAAAAGACATGGATTCCTATTTCAATCGTGCAGTTTGTTTTAAAAAACTGGAATTGATGAATGCTGCTTGCGTTGATCTGCATATAACAAAAAAATTAGGGGACAGAGGTGCCGCAAATATTTTAAAGGAAAATTGCGGATCAATTGATGCAGCAAACAAAGTTCAAACGATTCCGGAATTTGCAAAGGATGGTTACGTTGGAATGGTTAAATTTATTTCCGTGAATTTGAGATATCCGCAAAAGGCAAATGAAAGCAAAATTGAAGGAACTGTCTATGTTAAATTTGTTGTGGATAGTTTAGGAAATTCAAATGAAATTCAAATTGTAAAAGGAATTGGTTCAGGATGTGATGAGGAAGCAATCCGCCTTATCTCCTCAATGCCAACATGGATACCTGCAAAGAAAAAAGGTGTGCCGATCAAGTCTGAAGTTGAATTGCCGGTTAGATTTAAACTATAGGGATTTTTCTTGTTCAGATCAATAACTTCATGCATTAAATAATCTTAAATTAACAGATATTTCAGGAAAAAAATTAA
>JAYUWA010000441.1:0-12592 GCA_043753795.1 Bacteroidota bacterium
TATACCGCTTCTGTTTATTTATCTCCGGATACATAATCTGTTTTTTATTTGAATCACTTTTTAATTAAAATTTTAAAATAGTAGTAGAGGTTAATATCACCTTGGTAATCTTCTGTCAGCCAAAATTTCCTCTGCTTTATACTATTTTTTTACTGTAAAATAAAAAGTACTGCCGTTGCCTTCTTCGGATTCAACCCATATTTCGCCACCATGCTTCTCCACTATTTTTTTACAGGTGGCCAAGCCCATGCCCGTTCCGGCATATTTATCTGTGGAATGTAATCGGGTAAATAATTGAAATATTTTTTTGTGATTGTTAGCACTTATGCCAATGCCGTTATCTGTAATTCCAAACTGATAGTTGTCTGCGTTTTCTTTGAAGCTGACTTTTATTTCAGGTTTCACTTCTTTGGGCATATACTTCATCCCGTTGCTGATGAGGTTTTGAAGTAAAATTTTAACGGGTGTCTTAAATACAATTATTGACGGCATCGGTTCATAGGTAACGGTAGCTTCCTTTTCTGCCAAAACGCCTTGTTGCATTTTTATTATTTCGTCAAGCACGATATTAATATCAGTTAGCTCTTTCGAACTTTCATCGCTGCCTAATTTAGCATATGTGA
Organism: Bacteroidota bacterium; assembly: GCA_043753795.1. Lineage (GTDB taxonomy): Bacteria > Bacteroidota > Bacteroidia > AKYH767-A > 2013-40CM-41-45 > JADKIH01. The sequence goes on from JAYUWA010000441.1 coordinate 624, forward strand.
GCAGTTCATTGATCAATGCTGACATTCTAGTAGCCCCATCAACAGCGAGGTATATGTATTTTTGCGCCTTTTCATCCAGTAGAACTGCATATTCTTCTTCGAGCGTCTCCATAAAGAACTTTATAGTTCTGAGAGGTTCATTCAAATCATGCGAAGCGATATAGGTAAATTGTTCAAGCTCTATATTCACTGACTTTAATTGTTGATTTAGTTTTTCTATTTCAGCGTTCTTCTTCACCAAATTCCGTTGTGTATTTACCAACTCATTATTTAGGATAGTCATTTCATTCAATAACTCTTCAATATTCCTGTCTATCATGTTTATGGCTTTCCGATTAAATTGTTTGCAATCAAAACCGCCTCCTGGGCACTTTGTGCGCATCCGTCAGCGCCAATCTTTTTCCATAATCCGGGTGCTATGTTGAAGGTATAACCACCTACTATGATTTTCAATTTGTCAAATGCTTTATCAGTTCGAATTTGTTTTATCAGTTTTTCAGCTTTGCTCAGGTGAAATGGAATAGTAACTGAGATAGCTAAAATATCAGCGTCTTGCTCTTTCAGAGCTGATATAACATTTATATCAGGCATGTTACTACCCAGATAGTAGGTGTCCCATCCATCTAGTTCAAACAAATCCGACATCATCCGTATTCCAATTTCATGCAGGTCTCCGGAAATGGTACATGCTACCAGTTTTGCTCCCTTTTTTTTGTTTCAAAAATGGAGGCATAGATGGATGACATGATCAATTGAGTGGCGGCGGTGCAATAATGCTCATGCGCAACAGTTACTTTATTGGTTTGCCATAATAAGCCCACTTCATACTGAGTTGCCTTGAACACATGTTCATATATTGTTGCGATAGATTGATTATTCCTCACCAGTTCACTGATCAGTGTTTGTGCTTCTTTTCTTTTTCCATCAATTAAAAATGACAAGTATTGCCTTGCATCATTTAGCAGGGGGTTATCTTCAGTAAGGTAACTTGCGGGTTGTGATTTGCCTTGCTTTATACTTTCAATGCCTTCTTCAATGTAAGGTTTTATCACCTCGTTGTTTTCAGCCGACAACAACTGTGTGCAGGCTTTGTCAACATATATTAAATTATCTAATAGCACCTCTAACGGGACATTCCTTGACTCCAGCACAATCTTTACCCATTCAAGATACGAATTAAATATAGCTCCACTTTCAGCCCTTATTGATTCTGAAAGATAAGCCAGATGATACAAAGAATCCTGTAATGTTTTTTCTCTTCCTATTTTACCATATCGTATATCCAGCTCCGGCTTTTCTGCAAAGTGCATGCTTGTTATAAGCTGAGCCAGTGCTGTCTGCTGCTCCATGATTGCTTCGCTTGTTGAGATTGGATTTACCATGCTCCTGATTTAGGAAGTGATGTGATTAAATGAACGTAACTTAAAACTATGCGGCACCAATTTAGGGCGGTTTCTAAACGCCTCTTTTACCTGATCTTCAAAACCGGGCAGAACTTCAAAACAACTGATTGCGGTAAACATTATTCATTTTTTTTGGAACTGTATAATAAAAAGTGCTGACTTTTCCTTCTTCTAATTGCACCCAAATTTTACCACCTTGTTTTATTATAATTTTATTTTACCAATTCTATGGTTTGGTTGGTTGTTACAAAACAATACTTAGTCCTACACAATACCAACAAGGTAGTCATTATAAATTACAATGATTTTCATTTCTCGACTATTCTAATCCATAATGTCATTTAAATATCCGCAGTAATGACATTTAGGGCATGAAATTACAAATCATTTATATAAATTCCAATATCTCCTTTTTTCTGAAAATTCTTTAATGTGCTAAAAATAGTATAGCTCTTTGTTATATAAATTGCCAATTCTCTTAATTTATTATGTATCTTAAAAGCAGTATCTCCACCTTCCATATTTTTCCAATCTAAAGACAAAGGCCTCCATTTTTATGGATGGTGTTTAATGCCTAGTCATCTTCATTTATTGACCAATACGGATGAAGGAATTCAACTGTCAGACGTCGTTCGAGATTTCAAAAAGTTTACCAGTAAGAAGTGTATTGATGTAATACTTAATGAAAAGGAAAGCAGGAGAAATTGGCTCATTGATAAATTTGGCTTTGCTGCAAAAACCCATCCGAAGACACAATTTTTCAAAGTATGGCAAGATATGAATCATGCAATCGAAGTATATTCGGAAAAATTTACATGGCAGAAATATGCAGGGAAGTCCGCACCTGATTTAACTTTGCTGTGAGCTGTTTTGATTTGTTCTAGTGTAAACACTTTTTTGTTTCTCTAAATTTTACTGTTTGCTTTTATTTCTGTCTTTAGGCAATAAATTCCTCTCTTCAAAAGCGTATGTGGTGTTTTCGTCAGCCATCCAATCTATCAATTTTAAAACACCCAATGTGCAATCATATTACCAATAGAAACTATAATAGTCGCAATGCCCAGCCAAATGGCTCTTTCCGCGAAGATAGCTGCAAGAAAATAGACTGTCCAGCCAATAACTACATTTACATAGAATGATGTATTGGTGTTTAATGGATAGCGGTCAGGCATTTTACTTTTAAATAGAGAAGAGTTAACCATTCCAGGGAAAGTCCCAACTATCCGATATTCTTCTAATTGATGTAAAAAAAGAGAAACTAAACTTAACCACATTAAGGTCTGGTAATTTGTCAAATTACTATGGTTTATGAAAACATAAATAGACACTATGATTGCAGGAAAAGCACCTAAGTCATACCAGTGTTTGCGCAGTAAATTCATAATTCATGTTATTAATTACATATTCATTTCATTGTCGGTTCAACTATCTTCCAATATGAATTCTTTCGGGTAACTTTCCCATTACGAAACTCCCAAAGGTCACAACCGCTCACTTTCATTTCTTGTGAATTGGTTTGAACTTTCAATGTCTTGTCATTCGTCTTAAAGTTACAACCTAAGATTCCTAATAATCCAGATAATAGTCCAATGATTAAAATTTGTTTTGTCATTGTTTATTTCTTGCAGAATGTTTCAAGATGCCATAAATAACCACAACCTACCCCAAACCTACTTATAAAAAAAGCCGGAAACAAGTCCCGGCCTACCCTTTATTTTCGCTGAATCACCAGCCGCTTACTCCGCCGCTGTTCCGGATTCTCAACCTCTAACAGATAAAACCCGTCAGAAATCAAAGATGGTATTGCAATTGCTTTACCTGAGAAATCATTCTGCTTTTGAGAAAATACAAGTTTGCCTGAAATATCAATAAGTCGAACAGTTGCATTACGGAGATCAAATCCATTAGAATTAATTATGATTTTATCAGAAGCCGGATTTGGATAAACAAAAATGGTTTTATCACCGGAAAGTTGAGCCGTACCGGCAATCACCGGCTGCCGCTTTCTGATCTCACCGGAGTTTCCGCTGAATATAAAACATGATCCGCCGGGGGTGGTCTTTACAATGTAAGACTCATTCACAATCCAATTGATTCCCGTTATTTCTGTCTGCCACGTCTGAGCATTGTCTGTTGTGTAAGCAACATCTCCCGAATAGTTTGTCACCATACAGAAATTTCCTTGTGTAGCAAAACTGACCGGATTAGGAAAATTGTATGGTTGAGAAAAAGAAATTCCGCCATCACTTGTTTTATAGATCGTAGTCGCATCATGAAAATATCCATTCAATGAATCTGCAAACTTAAAAGACACAGTATAAAATCCGAGATTGCTATTTACATAATTCCACGTTGAACCGCCATCACTTGTTTTGAGTAGTCTCGTTCCATTATCTAAAAATCCTGTGTTCGGATTAATAAACTGCAAATTCTGTCCGTCAAATAATGTATCAAATACATGAAAATAGGAAGTTCCATAGTTCTTAAACTTTCTCAACCGCGTTTCATTGTTGAGATAATATCCGGTTGAATCATTCAACAGCTCAAGCGACAAAACAGCAAAGCAAGAATCGAGATTACGAATTGTATAAGTCGTAAACCCATCACTTGTCTTCAACAACTGAACTGGAACTCCGCCTCTGATCAGGTACCCACTCAGACTGTCTGTCATTGCTATTCTACCAATATAATTCCAGCCGTTAATGTGTTTCCTGGTCCATGTTGATCCGCCATCGGTGGTGCACAATACAACTGCACCTCCTGAATCTGCAGCGGTAACATATCCTGTATTATCTGTCGGAAATGCTGCATCACCGTATGTTGTATTGATGTCCTGAAAAACAGGGATCCATTGTGCAAAAGTGTTTTGTGTTGAAGCGAAAATTAATATTGCTATGAGTAGTTTGTTTTTCATTTTGTTTCAATTTAATTTTAATTTGGATTTGTACTAAATAAACACAAGAACACTTAAGGGCACAATAAGAACACGGAATTTTTTTACTTGATATTTTACTTTCTGAATTTTAAACACGATGTCCATAAAGTTTCATAATCGCTTTGCTGAAATCCATTCCGTGCTCTTATTGTGCCCTCAGTGTTCTTGTGTTAAAACTTTCCTTAGTTCAATTTTTAATTACTTTCTTCGATTGTATTATTTCTCCTGAATTGTCTTTAATTAGCAGAAAATAAATCCCGTCAGAAAAATCGCTTGTATTTATTTTTACTACATCACTCAAGGAATTTTTCTGCACAAGTTTATAAATAATTTTGCCGTTTACATCAACAATCTCAATCAATCTTTTTTCTGATCCGTTTTGCAAATTAAGAATCAGTTCATTTGAAAATGGATTCGGATAAACATACATTACATCTTTCTCAACACTAGAAACTGCAGTCGGAAGCGATGTAAACTCCCACCAGTCTTTCCGCGGAACAATGCTTCCATAATATCCCGTTCCTGCAAATACACGACCGTTTACATTTTGTATAACCGGTCCAATGATTAGCCCGGGATTAAATGCCGGTCCAATTGCCCAGGTATTTGTTATTGCATCATACACTCTGCATCCCGATACTCCAACGAAACTTGGAAAATTAATTCCACCGATCACATACATATTCGTACCATCCGACACCACTCCTGCATCTGCACGTCCACTTCCTCCCATTGCTGAAATTGCTGTCCAACTATCATTGTTTGGATCGTATGCATAAAAGTCAGTGTACGATGCTGACTGATCATCATTTCCTCCTAACCCAACATAGCCTTTGTTGCCTATCACTGTTCCAACTGCATACGCACGCGAAGGTCCGGGGAAACTTGTCTTCTGTATCCAGACATTTGTAGCTGGATCATACTCGTAAAGATCATCATATGTAGTTGTGAAGGAACCATTGGGTGTGACTACAAAAGTTTGTCCGGTGCCAACATAACCTTTGTTGCCAATACTAAAGCTGACGGCTTCTTCCCTCTCAAAGCCTGGAAAATCTGCCACCTGTGTCCATGAATCTGAAACCGGTTCGTACTCCCAGAAATCTTTCAGGTAATCATTTCCATCATTACCGGTTCCCATGTAAGCTTTATTACCAATTGTAAATGCAGTCGATGCAGATCTGTTTCCTCCGGGGAAATCTGCTTTCTGTGTCCATGTATCAGTCGTTGCTTCATATGCCCACACATCGCTGTACAATAGTGAACCATCATACCCACCCATCACATAAATCGTGTTGTTGATTGTAAATCCGGTGGCGAAAGTACGTGCTGTTCCGGGGAGACTTTGACGTTGGGTCCATTGGGAAAATGCCGGCTTTGTGAAATTGGCCAGCAATAGCATTAATGCAATTGATCGTAATAGATTTTTCATGCGCGTGGATTTTGGAGTGTGAATACTCGATTTGTTATTTGTACAAATCTCCAATGAATCTACGCGGATGACAAGTTTTTAAGGTGGACATTAGGTGGACAGGGATGGGAAAATTGTATTCTTTGGGTGGACATGCCGTGATCATATTTTTTCTTTCCCGCAGAGTTGCGCAGAACACGCAGAAAATCCGCAGATATCCCTGCGGGATTAATTTAAATTAAATAAAACGAATAACACAAAAATTATAGCCCTTTATCCACATGAGTATAAGTGAGGATTCTTGTGACCAAGTTTTTTATCAAAGTGTTTGTTTTTTTGTAAACTCTATAAACATATAAAAATACCTCGCAGAGGTTTCTGCGGATTTTCTGCGTGTTCTGCGCAATTCTGCGGGAAATAAAACATAGTTGCACGAAGAAAAAAAGGCCGGGAACAATCACCCGGCCTTTCGTCAAACAATATACTATAACCTTCATTCAAATTAGTGTCGATTTATTACCAGTCGGTCGCTTATGTGTTGATCAGAGTTGCGGATTTCCAAAATATAGAATCCGTTGGAGAGTGATGCCGGAATAGTAATATTTGCCGCTGAAAAATTATCTTCTCCTAACTTTGTTGAATAAACTAATTTTCCTGCTACATCAATCATACTAACCATTGCCCCACGTAGATCAAAGTCGTTCGAAGTAATACTGATCTTGTCTGATGCCGGATTCGGATAACATGAAATGAATCTGTTAATTTTGGTTTCAGTAACTCCAACTCCTGCTCCTCCGGGAAGAACCGCTGGTGTCAACCGAAACAGAAAGGAATCAAATAGTTGATTAATGCGTACTATGGTATCATTGCCATAGAAAACGAAATCATTTCCCAATGGAATCACTTTAGTTCGTGGTTGCGCGATCGGAAAGATTACTGTTTGATCGCGTGTCCCATTGGTCTGCACTAACCTTGTTGTCTGAACCATTCCGCCATCCGGATACCAGCTCATTGCAAAAAATAAATTGTCATTATATATAGCTGTATTTTTTACAAAGAATGGCGCTACATCTTGCATTCCAAATGACCATGCAGTACCGGCAGTTGTTCCATCTGAATGTGCTAATCCGGTAGAATCATTATCAGCTCCATTGAAGTATATGTAATTTCCAAGACTCATCATCGCAGGTCTGATCAATAATCCATTGTTCATTGTAATCTGTGTCGTACCTGAAACTGATCCATCACTTTTCCATAGCTCACCGCCAAATCCACCATCGTAAGACTGGAAATAAAATACTCCATTCATATCGACTGCTGCATCTTCATAGTCATAAGGAAACAATGTTGTTTCGATTCTGAATGTTCCTGCAGCAGTACCATCAGTGCGCCACCAATGCTGTTGTTGTGCACCTATTCCACCGGCATCATCACCCTGGAAATAAAGTAATCCGCCACTCACAGTAAAATGCGGATGGATAGATGAGGTACCTGTACCGTCATCAAAAATTCCTCTTACCCCCGGATACATATCACTTACTAATTGTGTTCCTGCAGGAGTTCCGTCTGTGCAGTAGAGTTCCCAACCGTGTGTTCCATCAGTAGCTGTGAAATATAATTTGCCATCGTATACTGTTAGGAAAGAAGGATTAGATGAAACGCTTCCCGGATTAAGATCAATAACTTCATGCGTTCCGCTTGTTGTTCCATCTGTGGCCCATAGTTCATTTCCATTTATCAGATTGCCGGCATTCATATAGAGCATATTATTCATTTCGCAAAATTCCGGAACTTTATATTCTGTAAAATCCCAACCTATCAACCCGGGATTAAATTCATAAAACATATTTGTTCCTGCATTCGTTGCATCGCTAACCCATAATTCCATTCCATGAATTCCGTCATCGGCATAAAAGTATAAGTTGTCTTTGTAAACATGGTTTTCATATTTCAATCCATCTGTTCTCGATTGAGTCATAGAATGAAACAGGTCTGCTGCAAAATTCGGGTTGATATCTTTAACCATTGCAGTTCCTGCCGGAGTACCATCAGTGGCCCAAAGTTCGTATTCATATTCAAGTGCACCTTCTTGTCCATAGATAACTTTTCCATTGACGGATTTCATACTTGGTCCATCAACTTTAGCAGGAACTATGATCGAAACCTGACTGAATACAGGCGAAACTGAAATGCAAATCAGAATTATATATAAAATTCTTTTCATCGTTAACTTAGTTTTTAGAAATTAATATTCGCTCGTCTTATAAATTTATTTATTGAGATTGATCTTCTTCACTACTGTATTTTTATCTGTCTCCATTTTAAGAAAATAAATTCCGGATGGATGCGAAGAAAGATCCAATTCATTCGAAGTGATTTCTGCATCAATAGTTTCGCCCATCAGAGTATACACTTTGTAACTTACTATCGGATTTTCCATAGAATTAATTTCTACTTTTCCGGTTGTCGGATTCGGATAAATCTGAATATTGGATAGTGTATTCGTTTCATCAATTCCCGGATTTAATGTTGTATGAAAAGATCTCGACTCTTCATATCCATAAAATGCGCCTCCAAATATTATTGAGTTCAGAGAATCTGCAGTACTTCTGATATTGTAATAACCATTTCCAAATTCACAACAGATACCTCCGCCAGCATCAGTATTGATTACAAATGTGTAGCATGAGTTAGGATTTAAATTCCAGTTGTATGTATAAAAATTGTTGTTAAGAAAAACTCCCGATGGACTTGATGCCACTGTATCTTCATTTTCATCAAGTAATTTCCAAGAAGTACGTGAATATGTTCTAAGAAGATTAAGATCTAATGTCAGATTATAATCGGGAGCTTCAGGTGCAAGTGTAAGTGTAGCTTCCTGCGTATTTCCAACTGTATATGTTTCTGAAGGGACAATGATATTAAATTCATACTCTACTCCTTCAACCAGATTAACATTTTCAAAAGTAATATCCTCCGTTGCATTTTGTGCAAGATTTCCTGTCCAGTTTTTACTTTGAAGTACGACACCATTTGCACTCACTTCAACAATTGCTGTCGTCATAGGTGTTGAACCTTGATTAAATAATCGTGTAACAGGATGTTCACCATCACAAAACTGACGGTCTTCAGTATCATATAACGTTGCATCAATAGATCCGTTATCAAAGGGTAATGGACAAAGCGCTTTCCAACTTTGCAGAAATCCTTCATACGTTGTGCCCATCGGAATTGTAACACCATTCGTAGATCCCGGACAATGCACGAACAATGTTGGATAGCCATTCATAACATAGTTACTCTGAACAGCAGATCCTTGTCCGTAAGGTCCAATGATAGGATATGGTGTTGTTGCTATCCAATTTCCCATCGCTTGCTGGCCGGCACCGGATAAGTTTGCCATACTGCTTGTCGGATCACCATCCACGAAGATAATGAAGAGGTCATTTGTTCCTTCCGGACCAAATTCGTGATAGAGTTTTTCCAGGATACCGGTTATATGAAAATCCCAGCAAGGGGCACACCAGTTAGCGCTGACATCTACCAATACCGTTTTCCCGGTATTTACGATGGAATCGATGTTGTAAGTATTTCCATCAATGCCGGTCGCAATCCAGTTTTGATTCTGTGCACCGGCGTTCAGACTTGTTATTACAAGCAAGAAGAATGTTAATGTTTTAATCATGACAATTTTTTCTAGGAATTAGGGAAATCAAACATAGACAATTGAATCATGGCAAAAAAAGGGGAATGTACAGGCGTAGGGGTTTGGTTATCTGACGTGCTCGGGTGCGCAGGATCTGTGATCCTGTGCACCCGAGCTGTGGATTTTCCATTCACGGCTGCGCAAGGATCTGTGATCCTGTGCAACCGAGCTGTGGATTTTCAATCCACCCGTTGCGAAAGATCTGTGATCCTGTGCACCCGAGCTGTTAATTTTCAATCCACATCAATACCTAAAAAAATCATAATCCGAAGATGTCACCACAGGCGGTGTCAAACATTCCACCTTTACCAAAGAAGAAAGTCCATAATAATCACGTGCTGAACTATGCAAATAATCTTGTTCCTTACAAACAATTTTTCCGGCAACAGGATTATTATGGATATATTTTAATTTCTGCCAGGTAAATTTTTCCGAGTAAACTTCTATTGCATGATTTCCATCTTGCCACACTTTGAAAAATTGTGTCTTCGGATGGATTTTTGCAGCAAAGCCAAATTTATCAATGAGCCATTTTCTTCTGCTTTCCTTTTCATTAAGTATTACATCAATACACTTCTTACTAGTGAATTTTTCGAAATCTCGTACAACATCTGACAACTGAATACCTTCATCCGTATTGGTCAATAAATGAAGATGACTAGGCATTAAACACCATCCATAACAATGGAGGCCTTTGTTTTCAATGCAATAGTTTAGAGAGTCTGTAATTACTTCCATTAAAGCTGGTCTTGTGAATAAATCGATCCACTCGACAACTGTCATGGTCAGAAAATAAGATTTGTCTTTTTTAATGTTATAGCGATATCCTGTTTGCATGATTGGTTAATTTTATCATGCAAAAATAATTTGTCTTTAGATTGGAAAAACATGGAAAGTGGAGATACTGCTTTTAAGATACATTATAAATTAAGGGAAATTGGGTTATGGGTGTGGATAGAAATCGGGTGCACAGGATCACAGATCCTTGCGCAGCGATCCTTGCGCAACTCGCAGCGAAGTTCACAACCGAATCAATGTCGCATCGATCGCATCCCTTAACTTCGAGTCAACACCAACTTCATTTGAAAATTCCTTCCATTGACTTACGATCTCGCTAATCTCATCGGTCACTTCCTCCGCTTTTTTATTCTTAATGGATTCACCGATCACTAAGAGGTCTTCCATTGTAATATTATCACGCTTTCCGTTTATACTCAATGCATGCTGACTTACCATCTTACATTATTCTACTTACCAAGTATGCTTACTAAATCAAACATTAAACCACCAAAATATACTTAATGAATGATTTATCAGACATTTCATTGGTTAAAATAGTCGTTTCGAAAAAAACCTTGATATAAGAAACCATCAGAATTTCAACAATAGCTCACGCGCTGTTTTCTCATTACAGAGCAAATAATTATAATAATCACTCTTTATTATATGTTCCGTTTGGTGAATACCTTTATTTTCATCAATATTAAAATAGAGATATCCCATTCCCTGAACAAGCTTCTCAACCTTTGCACCGATCTCATTATTTAATATTTCAATCAGCATAGTTGGACGATACTTATCTAAATAATCAGAAAACCCTTCAAGAACTTCAGGCTCGTGAGTTTCTACATCGATCTTCATCAAATCGACTTTCGGAATTTTAGTTTCTTTCAGATAATTATTCAGCGTGATCGTTTCTATTTCTACTTCCTGAACTTTTACAGTAGGCGGCAGATAATTATAGTTTACAGTTACTGATAAAATGTGTTCTGCATTCGTATCATAAATAAATGCTTTACCGGCAAAATTAGAAACGGCTTTATCGACACATACAACATCGTAGGAATTCAATGCAACATTTTGCTTCAGTTTTTTGAAAACTCTTTGCACCGGTTCAAATGCATATACCTTCGACTCCGGATTCACCGCCTTTGCAATAAGAGAAAACACTCCTGTATTTGCACCTAGATCTAAAATATACTCTGAGCGCTCACACAATTTCAGCCACAATCCAATCGATTCTTTCTCCCAACCATCCTTTAATCCACTCCAGAAAATTTCATTCTCAATCATGTAACCATAATGATTTAACTTGAATGATTTTTGATTTCCGACATCGACTTTAAACTGTCCTTTAAACGTGAAATGCTTGTAGATTGATTCTCCGGGTTTGATCGTTGCTTTTAGAAATATGAATAATTGCTTCTTAAAAGGAATGAAATGATAAAATGATTTCAATATTTGCTTCATATTATTAGCGCTATTTATTGTATTAAAATATAAGTCGTTCGCTTTGTTGACGTACTTTTCAATAAATAAATTCCTGGTTTTAAATTAGAAATATCTACAAATGTTGTATTACGATCTGTATTATAAATGCATTTTTCAATTATTCCTTTGTTATTATAAATCAGGAAATCATCATTGTAAAGATGAGATTCTATAATAAAAGAGGTGCTTGCCGGATTTGGATAAACTAATAATGACTCATTGCTCATGTTCATGTCGGAAATGTTT
>JAYUWA010000442.1:0-12490 GCA_043753795.1 Bacteroidota bacterium
ACATGTTTACATAGATGATGAACTGCGCAATGTTTCCATAAGTTGCTCTTCCGGCAATTACTTCTTGTCCGCCGATGTAAACGACAAGCAATGTACTGATACCGACAAGCAATAACATCAACGGAAAAAAGAATGCATTTACTTTCACAAGACTCATGTTCTTTTTCAGATACAATTCACTTTCTTTTGCAAATTCATCGGAGACAGAATTTTCTTTTACAAAAGATTTGAGAATACGGATTCCTGAAAAAGTTTCCTGAACGAATGTGCTTAACCGACTTTGCTGGCGTTGCACTTCTTCGCTTTTTTTATTCATCAGATCACTGACATAATAAATAGAAATGGAAAGTAAGGGGAGTGGAGCGAGTACATAAAAAGCCATTTTAGTATTGATGGTAAACATGATGAATGTAACTCCGACTAATAAACCTGCAAGAGTACTCGTATACATTATCGCCGGACCGACATACATTCTCACGCGACCAACATCTTCGCTGATGCGGTTCATCAGGTCTCCCGTATTATTTCTTCTGTAGAATGCTAATGACAGTCGTTGATACTGATTATAGATCTCATTTTTCAAATCGTATTCAATCAACCTCGACATAACAATGATCGTTTGTCGCATCATGAACATGACAAGTCCTCTGGCCAGTGCAACGGAAATAATCAAAACAAGAAAAGTAAAAACTTTCTTTCTGATCTCGCTTTCGCCATAAGTTGCTACCCCGGATTCGAGGTCTTTCATCATGGTGATGACGGAATCGAGCGAATGGCCCAGGATCTGGACAGAATAGATCGCCAGGACGGTTTGTCCGACGACAAAGAACAGTCCCAGAATAAGATGCCTTTTATATTTTAAAAAGTACTTGTTTAAGTGTTTTAATGCTTTCATAATCAATAGTCAACGGGTCTTTTTGCTGCCTTGAAAAATTACCCTACCTTTGCCGCTTAAATGCGCAACAAAATTAATAAAGCTATCCTATGATTGAAGTAAAAGATGTGAAAGAGGTCGCAAATGCAACCGGCTTTGTATTTGGCAACCCTTCTTTTTCAGACCACGAACAGATCGTTTTTTGTCACGATAAAGGTACCGGTTTAAAGGCAATAATTGCAATTCATAATACAACTTTAGGTCCGGCATTAGGCGGGACGAGAATGTGGAATTATAAAACAGAAGCAGAAGCATTGAATGATGTACTTCGTTTATCGCGTGGTATGACTTATAAAGCAGCGATTTCAGGTTTGAAATTAGGCGGTGGAAAAGCAGTGATCATTGGTGATTCAAAAACAGATAAGACTCCTGAGATGTTCATGAAATTCGGACAATTCATTGAGTCGTTGAACGGAAAATATATTACTGCTGAAGATGTGGGAACATCGACCGGCGATATGGTAAACGTTTCTAAATCTACAAAACACGTTACCGGCTTACCTGAAACAATGGGTGGTGGTGGAGATCCTTCTCCGGTTACTGCTTATGGTGTGTTTATGGGAATGAAAGCTTCTGCAAAACAGAAGTGGGGAGCAGATTCATTGAGTGGAAAGAAAATTGCCATTCAGGGAATCGGACATGTCGGAGAAAATCTGGTTCGTCTTGTTTCTGAAGAAGGAGCAAAAGTTTTTATAACTGACATCAATCAGGAACTTTTAAAAACCATCTCTGCAAAATACAATGCAGAAGTAGTTTCATTAGACGGAATTTACGATGTTGACATGGACATTTACGCTCCATGTGCATTAGGTGCAACTTTGAATACAGACAATATCGCACGTTTGAAATGTGGTGTTGTTTCAGGTGCAGCAAATAATCAGCTTGCTGATGAATTTGTTCACGGACCAATGCTAGAAAGCAAAGGAATTCTTTACGCTCCGGATTTTCTTATCAATGCCGGTGGTTTAATAAATGTTTATTCTGAATTGCACGGCTACGACAGAAAAGTTGCTATCCAGCATACAGAAGCTATTTATGAAACGACATTAGAAGTTTTCAAAAAAGCTACGACGGAGAAGATCTCTACTATCGAAGCGGCGAAGAAAATTGCGGAAGAACGGATTGCGGGTTCCCGACAGTAAGTCGTGAGTGGGAAGTGGTGAGTAGCACTGCTTACTAGTTGCAAGTGATTTCTTTAATCAACTTGTATTTCAATTTCTAAATAGAATAATCTACTTTCAATTAAGTAAGTGGTGCTACTTACCACTCACTAATTACTACTTACCAATAAAAAGTACTTACCAACAAAATGCTAAGCCGACGTCAACTCCGAATAAAAGTCCTTCAAGCCCTTTACGCTTTTTTTCAGGCGGAGAAGAATGATCTTGCTATTGCGGAGCGAGAGATGATCAGGAGTGTGGATAAGGTGTATGAATTGTATATCTACTTATTACTATTTGTAAAAGAACTGGCAGATTCAGATCAGAACGATGCGGATGATCTGCATACAAAATTCTTTCCCAATAAAACAGAACTAGCTGCAAAGCACAGGCTGTTCAATCTGCGTTTCATTCTTGAAATGGAGAAAGATCCGGAATTCATTCGTCAGTTGAACCGTACAAAGATGAGCTGGCAGAAAGAGCAGGATCTGATAAGAAAGATCTTTTTGGAAATAAAGAAATCAGATGAGTACAGAAGTTTCCTCGAAAATGATGATGCATCAGAAAGAGATTTTCTGACAACTGTTTTCAAAAAGTTCATCGAGAAATCGGACGCCATTCAGCATCATATTGAAGAAGAGAATATTTTCTGGAATGAAGATTTCGATTTTATAATGCATATCATCGGTCGTACGATGAAGAGTTTCTACGATACAGATAAATTTGAATTGCTGCCATTGTATAAAGACGAAGAAGACGATAAGGAATTTGCGAGAAAACTTTTCAATCAGACGATACTGAATAATAAGGAATTCGAAGAAGCTATCAGCGAGCGGACAAAGAACTGGGAAGTGGACAGAATTGCATTGATGGATATTTTGATTCTAAAAATGGCATTAACAGAACTGGTGACATTCCCGAATATTCCGGTGAAAGTTACGATCAATGAATTTATAGATATCTCAAAGGATTTTAGTACACCTAAGAGCAAGCAATTTGTGAATGGTGTTTTGGATAAACTGGCAATTGATTACAAGGAGCAGGGTAAGATAAATAAAACCGGTCGGGGATTATTAGGTTAACAACGTAAAACAAAATTTATAAATGATGAAAACAATGTTCAGGCACTATGCAGCAGTATTATGTTTAGTTATTCTTGCATCATGCTCGTCGAAGAAGAATTCCGAAGTTCCGGAGAATGCAATCAATACGGATGTGGTCAACAATCCGTCGACTGCATCAAAGAGTGTTGATCCAAAAGACAATGTTCCTGCTTATGAATTCGAGTCTGAAGAGCATGATTTCGGACAGATCATTCAGGGCGAAAGTGTTTCTTTTGCATTTAAATTCAAAAACTCCGGAAAAGGTGATCTGGTGATTCGTTCAGCCAACGGTAGTTGCGGTTGTACTGTACCTGAATTTCCAAAAGACCCTGTTAAGCCGGGTGAGTCCGGAATAATCAATGTAACATTCAACAGCGAAGGTAGAGAAGGGTTGCAGACTAAAACAGTGACATTAATAGCGAATACAATTCCAAATACATATGTCCTTACGATAAAAGGAAATGTAGTTAAACAATAATTATAAAAATCAATCTCTCATAACACATGAATACATTAAATTCAATTTTATTACAGTCACAACAAGGTGGTGGTGCAATGCAACTGGTTTTTTTAGTTGCTATCATAGTAGTATTCTACTTTTTCATGATCCGTCCACAGATGAAAAAGCAAAAGCAGGAAAAAGAGTTTCGTGAGTCCCTTCAGAAAGGTGCAAAGGTTGTTACCATCGGTGGTATCCACGGCCGTATTGTGGAAGTGAACGACACTACATTCATGATAGAAATTGATACGAACGTAAAGGTGCGTTGTGAAAAATCAGCTATTTCAGGAGATGCTACCAAAGGCATGAATGCAGCAGTAACAGCTCCTGCAAAGTCATAATTATTTCGTAATATTGAAGGTGGAGTTTTTATCGTGAAAGACGTAAATCAAAACCTTTTACCCAATCAGCCCAAAAGGCGCCTCATGCTGAACCGAAGAGTTTCAGTTGTGCTGGTATGCTTTGGTATTGCATCATTGTTCTGGTGTCTGTTGGCCCTCTCCAATTATTATAATACGCGGATCAGTATTCCGGTTACCTATGTAAATATTCCCGGAAAGAAAGTTGTTATCAATGATCTTCCAAAAGAGATCTCCGTTATAGTTAGAACAAGTGGTTTCAGGATCATTGCATTTGGTTTTAAGAAGAAGCAGGAGTCTATTGAAATAGATGTTGCATCAAAGATGAAATCTACATCTGTTTCTTCGGGTTTTATGTCATTGGCAACAAAAGCTTTTTTGCCGGACTTCAATCAGCAACTTGGAAAAGATGTAACGGTTTCCGGTTTTGAACCTGATTCTATTATCTTTAATTTTCGTGACCGTGTTACACAATCTGTTCCTGTTTATATAGACCTAAAAACCAGTTTCGCCCGACAGTTTGATACCAGCGGAACTCCTTTCGCCGCACCTGCTTTTGTAGAAGTGTCCGGTCCACCTGCAGTTCTATCGAAATTGAAATTCATAAAGACTGAACTTGTAGAGACCGGCGAATTGCGATCAACATTAAAACGCAAAGTAAACCTTGTTAAAAATAAATTGCTGACTTACGATATTTCTGAAGTGACAGTAACTGTCCCGGTTGAAAAATTTACCGAAGGAACTGTGGAAATTCCAATCAATCCGGTGAATGTTTCAAAGGGATTTACATTAAAAACTTTTCCTGAAAAAGTAAAGGTCAGATATGTAACATCGTTAAGTGATTTCAATAAAGTTTCTCCCGCAATGTTTGATGCAATAGTTGATGCAACAAATCTGGAGAATACCCATCCCGATAAGATCTCTATTCAATTGATCACACGTCCATCGTTTGTGAGATCTGCAACATCAGATCCTGAGCGTGTTGATTACATTCTTCGCAAGCAATGAAAATAGTCGGCATAACAGGTGGTATTGGAAGTGGAAAATCGATTGTATGTAAGATCTTCGAACAACTAAAGATCCCTGTATATGAAGCTGATTCTGCTGCTAAACTTTTATACGACAAGTATCCCGAATTAAAACAAAGTATAAAGGATCTTGTTTCTGAAGAAGCGATTGACAAAAATGGAAATATCAATCGCAAGAATCTTGCAGAGATCGTTTTCAACGACGATGAAAAACTTGCAGTCCTCAATAAACTTGTGCATCCACTTGTAAAATGGGATTTTGAAAACTGGGTCGATAGTCACAAAGGCTATCCGTATGTGATCAAAGAAGCAGCGATCTTATTTGAAAGCGGAGCAAACAAGCAATGCGATCAGGTAATAGCAGTAATCTCACCAATTGAACTCCGCATAGAACGAATCCGTCAGCGTGATAAAAAATCAAAAGCAGAGATCGAAAAGATCATTGCAACTCAATTGAGTGACGAAGAACTCATCAAGCGTTCTGATTTTGTGATCTATAATGATGAGATACAGATGTTGGTGCCGCAGGTGCTCAAGATACATGGGGAGATAATGTCTAAATAGTTTAATGTTTAATGTTCAATGTTCAATGTTCAAAGTTGGCTTCGTAGCTAACTACGAAGCCAACATTGAACATTGAACATTGAACTAAAAACTTTGAACAAAAAATGACAGTAAACAACTTCCTAACCAAAACCAAAACCGGTCTCTACTGCTTTGCAGGAGATTTTTATCTGGATCCGGTGCGGAGTGTGCATAGGGCAGTGGTGTCGCATGCGCATGGTGATCATGCTGTGGCGAATAATGGATTGGTGTATTGTACGGCGCCGACGAAAGCGTTTATGGATTACAGGCATGGATTGAAATTGTTTACAGAATTCAATGTTGTTCAATATGGAGTTCCATTTTTTCTGAATGATGTGAAGATTACTTTTTATCCGGCCGGACACATGTTAGGCAGTGCTCAGATACTGATGGAATATTCGGGGGAACGTTATTTGTACACCGGTGATTTTAAAACACAAGCAGATACAAGTTGCGAGGCCTTTGAATATATAAAGTGCGATCACCTTATCACGGAAACAACTTTTGCTTCGCCTGAATATGAACACCCTGATCCTGTAAAAGTACTTGAAGAACTGGCAGCAGAAAATGTCAATGTTGTGATCGGTGCGTATGCAATTGGAAAAGCGCAACGGATCAGTAAGATCATCACAGAAAAATTTCCTGACATTCCGGTTTATATACATCCTGAGATCATTCCTTTCAATGATATCTATACTACATTCGGTTTTGATCTTGGAAAATGGAAGCCTTATCGTCGGGCCGAATTCAAAGAAGAGGAGCGAAGTTTTTATATAGTTTCTCCTTCGCAGTTCAAACGTTTTTCAAGAAATAAAAATGTGCTGAAAGTTTTTGCTACAGGATGGAAGCAATCTTACTATGAATGTGACCGCGTCTTACCCATCAGTGATCATGCTGACTGGAATGGTTTACTGGAGATGATCAGACAAAGCAGTCCGTCGAAAATTTATACTGTGCATGGCGATGGAACTTTTCTCAAGCAGCACTTAAGAAATTCGAAAATTTCAGTAGAGATTTTATAGAAATTTGTTGTTGTTCTCTGTCCCTTGCATTGGGATTTCACCTTTGCCTTGACGAATCAGCAATGGTTCATTTCCTGTACAATCAATTACGGTTGAAGGTTCGAATTCACTCATTCCGCCATCAACAACAATATCAACTTGAGCACCGAAACGTTCATCGATCACTTCAGGATCGGTAACATAATCATAAAACTGATCGTCATCGTGCACGGAAGTTACCATTAAAGGATTGCCCAGTGCTTCAATGATTGCTTGAGAAATATTATTGTCAGGGACACGAATACCGATCGTTTTTTTATTTGACTTGAAAATTGCCGGCACATTATTGTTGGCATTTAAGATAAAAGTAAATGGTCCGGGCAAAGAATTTTTCATCAGACGAAAAATCTCTGTATTGAAAGGCTTTGTGAATTCTGAAATGTTGCTCAATCCGGAGCACAGAAAAGAGAAATTTGCTTTCTCAGGTTTGATGTCTTTAAAGCGACAGATCCTTTCCATTGCCTTCGAACTATGAATATCTCCGGCAAGTGCATAGACCGTATCCGTCGGAATGATAATTATTCCGCCCGACTTTAGTGTTTGTACGATCTGGTCGATGTATTTTTCATTGACCGTTTTGCCTTGGAACCGAAGGAGCATGTTAAAGCTATTATTTAGAATGAAGTATTATTTCGGAATGCGGATTTCGGAATTGGTGCGTTGTAGGCAATTTTATATCTAAATTTAATAATTGTGTATTAAAAAATTCGAATACACTTGCCAGGTCCCCATTCCGAAATCCGAAATCCGCATTCCGAATTCCTTATTTAACGCCCTTCGCATCCGCCAAAAACTTCGCCAGCCCTGAATCAGTCAAGGGATGTTTTAGTAGATCAAGGATTGCATTCAACGGGCACGTTGCAACATCAGCACCCGCTTCTGCGCAACGAACGATATGTAACGGACTGCGGATTGAAGCAGCGAGAACTTGTGTGGTGAAATCATAATTCTGGTAGATGTAAACGATCTGTTCGATCAATTCAATTCCATCCTGATTGATATCATCGAGACGACCAAGGAAAGGAGAAACGTATGTCGCACCTGCTTTTGCAGCAAGCAATGCTTGTCCTGCAGAAAATACAAGTGTGCAATTTGTTTTAATTCCTTTGTCGGAAAAATATTTCAATGCCTTCACACCATCTTTGATCATCGGAATTTTCACAACGATCTGTGGATGAAGAGAAGCAAGCATTTCACCTTCATCAACCATTCCCTGGAAGTCAGTAGAAATAACTTCAGCACTTACATCACCTGAAACAATGTTACAGATATCAACATAATGCTTTAGAATATTATTTTGTCCGGTGATACCTTCCTTAGCCATTAAAGAAGGATTTGTAGTAACACCATCGAGAACCCCGAGATCTTCGGCTTCTTTGATCTGTGCTAAATTGGCTGTATCAATAAAGAATTTCATGTAGTTGAATTTTGCCTGCGAAGATAGTGTTTGATTTCGGATTGGGAACTTGGTGAATACAGAATCCTGCTGCAGTAGATATATTTAATTGCGGATTTCGGAATGCGGATTTCGGATTGGCAAAGGTGAGATTAGAAAGCAGGCCCCCGTATGTTGACATGTAATTAACTTATTAAATGCCTGAACGGTTATTGTGCGGGGAGTCAACGCGCTGCGCGAAATCATTTGAAAAGTTGATTCAATGACGTGCAGATTAATCGAAGATTTCAAATGATTTGGTGCGCGTTGGGCCCTTTTTTTGTTTCTTTTTTTGGGCAAACAAAAAAAGAAAAATTGAAACAAGGGGCTTAAAGTTAGGTAATCAGTTTCAATTGAAAAGGTTTTATCAGAAAACAGTAAGTAAAGAGAAAAAATGGGTAAGCTTACTATATCGCACCGCTCAACCGCAGATCCTTGCTCCGTTCCCGGCCTGGGGAGGTTAGCAGGAGCTGGTCGTATAGGACTTACCCGCTGCAAAAGTAAGAAAATCATTAATTCATACCAGAGAAAGTGATTATTTTCAATAAAAAAAGAATGATTTTCTTGAGTTGAAAATCGTATAAAAGAAATGCCTGCTATGTTGTTCAAAAGTAGGGCATTACCGTCGGCTCTTTCTTTTGTCTATTAAAGGATTTCATGTAGGTTTGCAACAAACATCATATAGAATGGAAAATAATCGTACTCAGAACAAAATCTCATTTACGTATGGGGCCATTTGTGGTCTTATCAGTATCGTGGTTTTTCTTCTGTTTTATTTTATGGGAACTGACATTCAAAGCAAAGCGCCGCAGTATTTAAGTTATGCAGTACTGGCAATTGTGATCATTTTAGGAATCAAATCATACCGTGATCAGGATCTGGGTGGATATATCAGTTATTCCAAAGCATTAGGTACCGGAACTTTGATCGCATTGTACAGCGGTCTGATCAGCGCCGCTTTTTCAGTAGTGTTCTTTATGTACATAGCACCGGAAATGATTGATCAGATCATCGCTGCTGCACAAGAAAATATGGCCAAGCAAGGAATGACGGAAGAGCAAATGCAAATGGGTATTGATTGGACAAGAAAGTTCATGCAACCTTCGTGGTTATTCGTATTTTCAGTTTTAACAAATGTGTTTTTGGGATTTGTGTTTTCATTATTGATCGCTGTCTTCTTGAAAAAAGAAGACACTCCTTTTAAATCAACTCTTGGTTAATCGCACAGTGGATATATCAGTAGTCATCCCACTTTATAACGAAGAAGATTCGTTACCTGAACTTTGCGATTGGATCGTAGGGGTCATGAGTGCGAATAATTATTCGTATGAAATTATCCTTATCGATGATGGCAGTAAAGATAAATCTTGGGAAGTGATAGAAAATCTTTCAGCACAAAATCGTTCAATAAAAGGAATTCGGTTTCGTAGAAATTATGGAAAATCTGCAGCCTTGAATGAAGGATTTATTGCTTCTCAAGGAAGAGTTCTTATCACGATGGATGCCGATCTGCAGGATAGTCCGGATGAAATTCCCGGCCTTTACGACATGATCGTAAAGGATGGCTATGACCTTGTTTCCGGATGGAAAAAGAAACGGTATGATCCGCTTTCAAAAACAATTCCTACAAAATTTTTCAACTGGGCGACAAGAAAAATGTCCGGTATAAATAATTTGCATGATTTTAACTGCGGACTGAAATCATACAGAAGCGAAGTTGTAAAAAGTATTGAAGTGTATGGTGAAATGCATCGGTACATTCCTGTCATCGCTAAGTGGGCCGGATTTTCAAAGATAGGAGAGAAGGTAGTTGAACACAGAGCACGGAAATACGGTGTGACCAAATTTGGATTTGAACGTTTTATCAATGGTTTTCTTGACTTGTTGTCCATTACGTTTGTATCCCGTTTTGGAAAAAAGCCAATGCATCTCTTTGGATTTCTCGGAACACTAATGTTTGTGATCGGATTGATTGCCTCATTATATTTAGGTGCAAGTAAATTGTATAGCGTTTATCATAATTATGCTGCAAGATTACTTACGGAAAGGCCTTCATTTTATATAGCACTAACTTCAATGATCATAGGAACACAATTATTTCTCGCAGGATTTATTGGTGAACTGGTTTCACGTTCATCGCCGGAAAGGAATAAATATCTGATCGAAAAGAAGTGTAATCTCTGAGGACTTAAAGAAAGAAATTTGAAAGTAGTTATAGTCGGACCGGCATATCCTCTTCGTGGCGGCATCGCAGATTTCAATGAAGCGCTTGCAATTGCTTTTCAAAAAGAAGGGATTCCGACATCGTTGTATTCATTCTATTTTCAATATCCGAAATTTCTTTTTCCCGGTAAAACACAGAATGCAATCGGGGATGCAAATCCGGAATTGAAGATCTCTTCTACGATAAGTTCTGTAAATCCGTTGTCATGGGTAAGTACTGCGAATAAAATTGCTGCTGAAAATCCAGATCTCGTAATCATCAGATACTGGCTGCCGTTCATGGCACCGGCTTTGGGTACGATAGCAAAATTGTTGCGAAGAAAGTCTATTAATGTTATTGCAATTACTGATAATGTTATTCCCCATGAAAAGCGACCGGGCGATAGCATGTTCACTAAGTATTTTGTAA
Source organism: Bacteroidota bacterium (assembly GCA_043753795.1). GTDB lineage: Bacteria > Bacteroidota > Bacteroidia > AKYH767-A > 2013-40CM-41-45 > JADKIH01. The sequence goes on from JAYUWA010000442.1 coordinate 10,797, forward strand.
ATAATTGCGATGGATTTATAACGATGTCAAAATCTGTACTCAATGATCTGACGAAATTCACAAAGACAACTAAAAAGAAATTCATTCCGCATCCGGTCTATAATATTTTTGGTGAAGAAATCTCCAAGAGTGAAGCCAGAAAGAAATTATCAATTCCGGAAAGCGATAAATTGATTCTTTTCTTTGGATTCATTCGTTCATATAAAGGACTTGATCTTTTAATTGAAGCAATGAATGAGCCGGAAGTAAAAAAGCAGAATGTCAGATTGCTTATTGCAGGAGAATTTTATGAAGACAGCAAACCATATCTTGACAGGATCAAAGAATTGAATGGAGAGAACAGATTTATTCTCCATACTTCTTTCATTGGAAAAGATGAAGTAAAGAATTATTTCTGCGCAGCCGATCTTGTCGTACAGCCTTACAAAAGTGCAACACAAAGTGGCATCACACAGATCGCTTACTATTTTGGACGGCCAATGCTGGTTACCAATGTTGGCGGTTTGGCAGAGATCGTTGCAGATAAAAGAGTCGGGTATGTAACAGAAAGAAATGCACAGTCTATAGCAAATGCAATTTCTGATTTTTACACCAACGATCGCGAGAATGAGTTTTCAAAAAACGCTTTAGTGGATAGTGAGAAATTTTCATGGAAAGCATTTATAAACGGAATACTAGAACTAAAAAATGAGATCAGCTCTACATAGATTATATTTTTTGCTTTTTGTTTTAATTTCTTCAAATGCCCAAGCTGTCTTAGTGACAGGGCATGTTGTCGATGAAAAAAATCAGCCATTGCCTTTTGTAAGCGTGTTTATTGCCGGAACAAGTATTGGCACTACTGCGAATATAGAAGGAGAATACCGACTTGAACTAAATCCGGGATCTTATGATCTGACGTATAAAATGATCGGGTACACAGCCAAGGTTGAAAAAGTGAATGTTCAGAATACTACCGTCACTCTTAATATGCAGTTAAACCAGGAGACAATTAACCTGAAAGCAGTTGTGATCCGTGCAGATGCAGAAGACCCTGCTTATGAAGTGATCAGGAATGCACAGAAGAAAAGGAAATTCTACAGAGATCAGATTAAAGAATTTAAGTGTGATGCATATGTGAAATCAACACAACGTCTTACAGAGCATCCGAAATCTTTTATGGGTGAAAAGGTGAACGCTAATGAGTTTATGGATACAACAACAAAAATGTTTTATCTGAGTGAATCTATTTCGCATTTGTTTTACAAGCAGCCGAACATTTTCAAAGAAGAAATGATCAGCAGTAAACTCAGTGGATCTGCACGTGGTTATAGCTTCAATCAGTCTGCTGATGTATTGGTAAATTTGTATGACAATCTGGTAGACCTTTCATCCATAACTCCACGTGGAATTGTTTCGCCAATCAGCGCAAATGCGCTTTTCTCGTATAAGTACAGACTGGAAGGGACGTTCATTGAGAATGGAAAAACGATCAATAAGATCTCAGTGATACCGAAGAGAAAATCAGATCCTGTTTTCACAGGTACGATCTACATTACGGACGATGATTGGTACATAAACAGTGCTGACCTTTATATTACAAAGGAACAGCAAATGGAATTCATCGATACATTCAGGATCCGTGAAACATTTATGACGATCGACGGAGATAAAATTTTGCCTTTTAATCATCAGCTAAGTTACAGTTTCGGATT
>JAYUWA010000443.1:0-4130 GCA_043753795.1 Bacteroidota bacterium
GCAAAGTCGCGATCAGGTATGAAAATTTAAATCTAAGACTATTTTGCGAAGAGATCACGGAAGAAATGCAATCTGTCTCCAAACCAGGTCAGCAGATCATTTTAAATTACACCGGTGAACCAGAAGCTGCAGTAGACAAAACCTTGATGCGACATATATTGATCAATCTGATCAACAATGCAATCAAATATTCACCCGATAATTCAAAGATTGGTTTCATAATTGAAAATGACAACGAAATCAGAATCACTATTCAGGATTATGGAATTGGTATTCCAAAGGATGACCAACAACATTTATTCGAACGGTTCTTCAGAGCTGCAAATGTTACTGCTATACAAGGAACGGGATTGGGACTGAATATAGTTCAACGCTATGTACATAAATTAAATGGAAGTATTTCTCTGAACAGTATAGAAAACGAAGGGTCTACTTTTAAAATAACACTACCTATCAAATGAATACAGACAAAAAAATTCTTCTGATTGAAGACAACCAGGAAATGCGGGAAAACACCGCAGAGATCCTTGAACTGGCAAACTACAAAGTAACAACTGCAGCAAATGGCAAAGCAGGTGTTGAAACTGCTTTAAAAGAAATTCCGGACCTGATCGTATGCGATATTATGATGCCCGACCTGGATGGGTATGGGGTTTTATATTTATTAGGAAAGAATTCGTCGACAGCAGGAATTCCATTTATTTTTCTTACCGCAAAAGCCGAGAAGTCTGATCTGAGAAAAGGAATGAGCATGGGAGCAGATGATTACATAACAAAGCCATTTGAAGAAATGGAATTGCTTAATGCTGTCGACACACGATTAAAAAAGAATGCACTTTTCAAGAAGGAGTTCAGTAAAAATGTTGAAGGACTTGATGAATTTCTTGCTGCAGCAAAAGGTCTGGGAGAATTGGAAAAACTTTCCAAAGACAGAAAGGTTCTTCATTTCAGAAAGAAAGAAATGGTTTACATGGAAGGCGATGAACCGAATGGAATTGTTTTCATTAATAAAGGAAAATTAAAAACCTTCAAGACCCATGAGGATGGAAAAGAATTGATCACCGGAATTCATCAGGAAGGTGAGTTCATCGGATATTCAGATCTGATCGAGAATGCAGAATACAAAGAATCTGCTGAGACTCTTGAAGAGTGTGAGATCTCCATTATTCCTAGAACAGATTTCTTCGCATTGCTCTATAGCAACAGAGACGTAGCAGCAAAATTCATTCGAATGTTATCTAACAATTTACAGGAAACAGAGGAACGCTTGATAAATCTGGCTTACAATTCAGTTCGCAAGAGAGTTGCTGATGCACTCCTTGTTCTACAGGAACGTTACAAGAAAAATGGTGAGAAGACCCCATTCTCTGTGAGTCGTGAAGATCTTGCAAGTATAGTAGGAACAGCGACGGAATCAGTGATTCGCACATTGTCCGACTTTAAAGAAGAGAAATTAATTGACATCAGAGAAAAGCAGATCTACATATTGAATTTTGAAAAACTTAGCAAACTGAAAAATTAAGTCTATCTTAGATTCCATGGAAGAAAAAAATAATATTGAGGATCTTTTTGCCGATTCGAAAGAATATCTGGAAACAAAGATTGAACTTGCAAAACTGCAGGCTGTAGAAAAGAGTAGTGACATTGCAGGTTCTGCCGTTGTGGGATTGCTATTACTCCTATTTTTTACAATGGTTTTTTTGTTTGGTAGTGTTGCTCTAGCTTTTTATCTATCAGAAAAAACGGGTCAATATTCAACAGGTTTTCTGACTGTTGCCGGAATTTATTTATTGATCGGAATCATAGTATATATAGCCAGAGAAAGCTGGATCAAGAGACCGGTTTCAAATATGATCATCCATCAAATGCTGAAAGAAGATGAATAAGATAGAAAACTCAAATCAGTTGAGGAAAGAAATTTTTCGTCTTCAAGTGGACCTGAAAAAAAAGGAAGAACTTTTAAAGTTAAAGTTTAAAGAGGTCAAGGAAGATTTTAAACCTGAAAATATAGCTATCCGGGCAATTTCCAATGCAACAGGAATAAATTTTGCGAAAGGTGATTTTTTAAAGAGCGGGATTATGGCAACAATATCCATCCTCTTACACCGTTTCATAACAAAGCAGGAATCTGTTCTGGAGAAAAAAATATTTTCCTGGGCAGAGAATTTTATCGATCGTTTAAAGGATTTCAAATCCAATAAGGAAGAATAAGATTCTTGGCAAGGTTCCTGCGTTGAACCACAAAAAAAATCTTATGAAGTACATACTAGTTGCAATTTTCATTTCAATATTCTCATTTGAGAGCAAAGCTCAAGTGATAGAAAATATTGCCGGTGAAACGATAGATCATAAACGGATCACGATACCGGAAGATGTTAAGGGAAAATACACTTTGCTTTGTTTTGCATCTTCAACAAAAGCTCAGAAAGATCTAGAGTCATGGCTTGATCCGGTTTATCAGAAGTTTATTGCGAAAACAGGCATTATGGATGACATGTTTGATGTCAACGTTTTCTTTATTCCATTAGTAAAAGGAAGTAATCAGATGTTTGCGGAGAACATGAAACGCAAATTCAGAGAGACTGCACAATCGGACCTTAGGCCACATGTGCTTTTCAGCGAATCTAATACAGAACAATTAATTTCATCGTTGAAAATGAGCAGTGGTGAGATTCCGTATTTATTTTTACTCGATAAAGATGCGAAGATCATTTATCGGACGAATGGAGGGTATACTGAGGATAAGTTTGACAAGATTGATGAGTTGATTGAATAATTTTAAAGTAAAATAATTTGAAAGCTTTCGTTTACATCTATTTAATTGGGCTGCTATTAAAGAAAAATGAAAAACGGTGTTTAAAAATCAGAGACATTTTTTAGTTTTTTTGTAAAATTGGGCATGAATATTACAAATCAAATGATTTCTTACATAAGTAAAATGCATTTCTTTGCTTGAAAACAATTGGTTTGGGCTCGTTTTTGATGAAATTAGGTTAAAGGTCAATAAAAGAGCGATAATCTTACAATTGAGACCAGAACGCTTAGTTAACTGAATTTATACTTGCGCATGGGCGTAAAAAATCTCAAAATAATAAGAGATTTCCCATGAGTACCTACAAAACAAATCCGGATTTAAAAAAAGTTAGAAGAAGCAGACAGCGCCATTCGCAGCGTCAAAGATTATCTGCTAAGCAGATCTTCATTGGTACATCCTCGATTCTTGCTGCTGCCTTTACCGGAATGTTGATCTATTTTCAATTAGGCCAGAATGAAAGTGCAAAAGCAGCTTTTCAAGGGGATTTCAGAACGGTAAGTTCAGGAAATTGGCATACACCCAGGATCTGGGAAACATTTGATGGAGCTGAGTGGGTCATTTCAGATAAGTCACCTACAGCTGCTTCAAATAATATCGAAGTTCGTTCCGGACACAGTGTTATAGTCAATACAAAAATCACTGCAGATCAGATCATCATTTCTGAAAATGCTCAACTTATTTCTGAAAAAGGAATTTTAAGTGTAGCTAACGGCCCGGGAACTGACCTTATCGTAAGAGGAAGTTTAGAAATTCTTGGTGAAATCAAAATTGCAAAAGATGCTCAGGCAGAAATCAACAATTGTATTCTGGCCTCTGATGGAGTTTTAGATCTCCAAGGGAAAATTAATATTACAGGAAAGTTCACAACCAATGGCGGTAAAATGCAGGTAGATGGTGATCATATCACAATAAAAGACAAGGCTACTTATGAACATGCATTTGATGGTGGCGCACTACCAATTGCTGTTTGGGAGAAAAATTCTTTCTGCGAAATATCAGGGCTTGGTATGATCCTTCCACAGAATCTTGATCAGAGCTTTGGAAATTTCAAATGGAATTCTGTGGCGCAAAATATTCATGTAGATCTTGCTTCTACAATTTCGAAAATTCAGAGCGACCTCTATATTACCTCAACAGGTTCAAGAGATGTTTTCTTTGACAAATACGGCAAGCATAAGGAGATTAAGCTAAATGGAAATTTACACCTTCAAGGTGGTACAATTTGTATCAATCCGAACGCTTCAAATCATATCGCAATTGCAGGTAATGTAACATTGAATTCAGGTGAACTTTCTTTCAACGGAAGAAATGCTTT
>JAYUWA010000444.1:0-4125 GCA_043753795.1 Bacteroidota bacterium
GTTTATTGCAGTAAGGGTTTAGACATTTCTCCTCATTCCTATCTTGCTCCTGTTGTTGCAAACTTTTCTCCCGACACAATTCGGTGCGGGCAAAATGAAGTACTGACGATAACTGGGAATAATCTTCTCTCCGAAAAAACACGGGTTTTAATTTGGTGCAAAAAAGATGCTTGTGGTTTCAATGCAATTATTCCAAGCACAAAATTCATTTCTCAAACAGATACGACAATAACACTTAACATTCCTTGCGAATTAAATGTTGGTGGTTCAGCTTGTGGAAATATTTTTCCAACGACATCGGGATTTATCGTTGACAAAAATGGATTGAGAGGAGAATCAAACAGTCCAAGAAAACTTTACATAAAGCACTTTGACTGATCAAACGAACTTCTAAAACTTTAGTGCGACCCTCAAACAGTCATTCTTCGGACATACAGCACGGCAGCAGCTAACATAAGTTTAAAGAAATTTTATAAAGGGGGCATTGACCGCAATTCAAGGAATAACGTTCAAATTCCACTCCTGCCCCACTCTTGCAATGCTTTAAAATGATTTAAAAACTCATTGCTCCACCCCTCCCAATTTACCCCTAAATTTCCTTTCATTCCTATCCAAAAAATTTTAGATTTGTACTTCTTATCAAAAGCCGTTCATGAAGAAGGTCATTTCGTTTTCCGTTTTTTGGTTATTGTTGTCAGTGATGATCTTGGATGCCTGTAAAAAGGATCCGGCTGAACCGGATATGCCTATTGTTCCTACTCCCGGAAATACGGCAGTTTCCGTGAAACTGGATAGCGTGCCGTATACTAATCTATCGCAGTACCGATTTTTTACCGGCGATATGAAGAATAATACACCAAATGATGGTGTCATTCCATTCCAGCCGGCGTCGCAATTGTTTACTGATTATGCGCATAAGAAACGATTTGTTTGGGTGCCGGCAGGATTGAAAGGGACTTATGTGGCCGATAATAACATCATCGATTTTCCGGTAGGAACTGCTTTGATCAAAACCTTTTACTACGATAATGTGCAACCTGATAATGTCACTAAGATCATCGAAACTCGGGTGATGATCCGTAAATCAAATCAGTGGATCTTTGCTGAGTATGTATGGAATGAAGATCAGACAGAGGCTACGCTTTCAATGAATGGAAGTTTTGTTTCGCTGGATTGGGACGAAGAGGGTACTCCTAAAAGTACTATCTATCGCATTCCTTCTGAAACCGAATGTCTTACTTGTCATAAGTCCGATAACGTGCCTATACCTATTGGCATCAAGCCTCAAAACCTGAACAACGATTATACTTATCCTTCCGGAAGAGTCAATCAGTTGCAGTATTTTATTTCAAAGGGAATTTTAGAAAATAATTTACCGCCGAACATTGTCTCTACAATCGACTTTCGCGACACAACTCAGACATTGAAACTACGACTTCGTTCCTATCTCGACGTTAACTGTGGTCATTGCCATCATGAAAACAGTCATTGCGACTATCGCCCTATCCGCCTGGCTTTTTCTGAAACGACGGATCCTTTAAACCTAGGACAATGCGTGACACCGGATGATATGTTTGATCCGAGCTTATCTAATGTTATTTTTCCGGGCAACTATAACAAATCAATGATGTATTTCCGACTCAATTCCACTGACGAAAACAATCGCATGCCTCTGCTAGGTCGAACTATAGTTGACGAAGCAGGATTGAAATTGCTCCGTGATTATATTTCATCCATATCAAATTGTACAGACTGACCCTTATAAACCCTAAATAATAAAAACAAAATGAAAAAAACCTTACTCACACTCTCATTCATCATGCTATTGAAGCTGATCAGTGTGGCCCAGCAAACTTGTAGCACTGCACTTGTTATGGCGGATGGTATTGGCACCACTCCAACGATCACCGGAACAGAGGTGCCAATTCTGATGTGCGCATCCGGAGGAAGCGGAGCGACTGCAGCGAACTGGTATAAATATTCTCCTTTGCTAAATTATTCAGTGACCATCACTACCGATTTTCCTGCAAATTCAGGAATCGACAATCGCGTGCATGTGTATTCGGGCAGTTGTGGTTCATTAACATGTGTGGCAGGTGATGATGATAGCGGTCCCGGCGCTTTGTGCGTAGTTACTTTCAATGCAATGGCAGGAACCGATTATTATATCGTATTCGATAATTTATATTCATCGGCAGGTTTTCAGTTTGAGATGATCGAAAATCCTGTTAGTCCTTCACCATTGACATTTACGCCTGTGACCATTAACACCATTGCCGGCAACTACAAACTTGCAATTGCCGATATGAATGGCGATTATCTGGATGATATTGTTTCCGTTTCGGACACCAATATTCAGGTGCATCAGCAAGATCTTTCAGGAACTTTTGCGATCTCTAACTATACAACAACAGAAGCTCAGTTTTCGCCAGGATGGAGTATGGCGATCGGCGATCTGAATGAAGACGGCTTTAATGATCTGCTTTATGGAAGCGGCAGCGGAGTTACGTTTATGCTTTCAGCAAATGGCGGAACTGCATACAATCAGGTATCCGGACCGGAATATGTTTTTTCGCAACGCAGTAATATGGTTGATATCAACAACGATGGACACCTCGACGCATTTGTGTGTCACGATGTGGCTCCAAACGTTTACTACATCAATGACGGTACAGGTAATCTTACGTTCAATCAGGGAGGTTTAGGAGATCATCCGAATGGTGGAAATTATGGCTCAATTTGGGTAGATTACAACAATGACAATCTGCCCGATCTGTTTATCGCTAAATGCCGTGGAGGTACAGGCACGGCCAATATCAACGAGATGCACCGAAACAATGGTAACGGAACATTTACAAATGTTTCCACGCAGACAGGTCTCGCCGATCCGGTTCAAACATGGTCATCGGCATGGAATGATTTTGACAACGATGGCTGGATGGACGTCGTTGTAGGTGCAAGTTCAAGCGCTAACGGAATGCACAAGTTCATGCACAATAACGGCGACGAAACATTCAGTGATATTACTGCCGGAAGTGGAATCGATAGTTTTCCCGGACTGAGTACTGAATATGCTTCCTACGATTTTAACAACGATGGATTTGCAGATGTTTTAACTCCTGGCAACATAATTTTTAATAACGGAAATGGTACGTTTACTCCTCAAGCTTATTCGATGTCTATGGGAGCGGTTGGCGATCTGAACAACGATGGTTTTTTGGATATACAGAACGGAAACACCATCTACTATAACGATGGCAATAACCGCAACTGGCTTACAGTAACTGTTAAAGGAACCACCAGCAATAAAAATGGCATAGGAGCACGAGTGGAAATTTATGGACCATGGGGCAAACAAATCCGTGATATCCGTTCGGGAGTAGGTTTCCGTTACATGGGAACATTGAATGCTCATTTTGGAATTTCCTATTTTAATACTATTGATTCGGTTGTCGTTAAGTGGCCATCCGGAAACAAAGATGTGATATGCAATCCTACGATCAATTCTGTTTTGCATATCGAAGAAAATTCAGCTCCTGTACCTGCTTCCTCATTTACAGCAAGTGCTGCAGTGATAAATATGACCGACGTAGTAGACTTCACGGACAATTCAAGTCCTTGTCCGAATGAATGGAACTGGTCTGTGAATCCATCATCAGGCTGGAACTTCACGAATGGCACATCTGCTACTTCAGAAAATCCAACCATTGCTTTCAATGATGCCGGAAACTATGTTGTGTCTCTTACGGCTACTAACGGTAACGGCCCAAGTGCTAACCTATATTCCTCTACAATTACGGTACAAAACATCGTTGGTATCGCAGATATGACTCAAGGAGCGATCAAAGTATTTCCAAATCCTGCTGCGGATCTCTTATACTTAAAATCAGATCAAACGATCAGAGAAGTAAAGATCGTGTCTTTGCTGGGTACAGAAGTAGCATCATCACTTAACAGAACAAATAATTCGATATCGTTAACGCATTTGCCGGCGGGAGTTTATTTTCTCCATATCATGATGCAGAATGATCAGACTCAAATTACGCGGGTGGTGAAGCAGTGATAAGAAGTGGTCCCGGTAGTTATCGGGAGTGAGCTTCGAACAAGAGGAAATTATATACAAGA
>JAYUWA010000445.1:0-4115 GCA_043753795.1 Bacteroidota bacterium
CTTATAAGACGGTCCCCGAGCGAAGTCGAGGGGCAATAATTTCGAACAACGGGTTAGTTACTAATTTTTAAAAAATGAATAATTAGCCTTGTAGGATTGTCAAACATTTTAATTCCAGATAGCAATTATACGCTATTCACTATTAGTTATTAATTCCCTTATTCGAGGCAATGCATTATAGAGCTGATCAAAAGAATTGATCACAAAATATTTACTTTGTAGAATGTCAGTTCTAAAATCGGTCGACATGATTTTTTTAACATCGAATTCAATTTTCTCTGAGTTGTTACTGAGGCAATGTTTAGTTTCACCATTAGATGAAATTATTCCTGCGCCATAGATTTTTATAGCTCCATTTTCTCTAATCAAGCCAAACTCTATAGTAAACCAGTAGATTCTTCCAAGCAATTCGATTGCTTTTGGATCATCTAAATGTTCCATTGCAATATCGCTGATCCCTTTGAAGAAATTGCAGTATGCTGAATTACTCAAAAGCGGAACGTGGGCAAATACATCATGAAACATATCAGGCTCTTCGATGTAATCCAATTGTTCGAAAGAACGTAGCCAGCACGTTGCAGTAAACTTTCTTTCAGAGAGGTATTTAAAAAAATCTTTCTGCGGACTAATATTTGGTACAACGTGAAGCTTCCATCCGGTCAAATTATCCAATGTAGAATTCACTTCATTAAAATCAGGAATTCTATCATTACGGAAATTGACAATTTTAATTGCGTCGAGGTAATTCTGAGAAACTGTTTCGGACAAAATTTCCATCTGGCGGTCGAACAATATTTTCCACACCCGAAAGTCTTCAGCAGTATAGTCAGTATAAATTTGGGTTGTAGGTCGGATCATAACTCAGATAGATTCTATTTGAACTAAATCTATACGCATCAACGCATCAATTGTTCGGCACTTTCTCTTTTCTTTAGGTAACTAAACCCAATTGCAGCGATCAAAAATATTCCGCCCATAATCCACCACATTGTTGAAAAACCAAAATTGTAGGCGATCTGACTTCCTGCAGCTGGGCCAAGTACTTGTGCAACAGCCCAGGCCATTGTAAATAATCCTGCATATTGTCCACGGTTATGTACATTAGTTCTGCTCATAGCATGTGAATTCATAAATGGTAATGAAAATATTTCTCCCCCAACGCAAATCAATGTTGAAATAAGTGCAAGTCCAAATCCACCCGGGAATAAATTGAAGATCAGATAAGATAATCCTAAAAGCACAGAACCCAGAGAAATTAACTGCAAAGTGTTTCGCTTTCCGTCAATGGAATGTACCACAACCATTTCAAATGCTGTTATTACCAATCCGTTCAATGCCATTAAAATTCCGATCGAAGTTTCGGCTAAATTGAATTCACGTTTAAAGTAAACAGGTTGTGTTGTAAACAACTGGAAAAATGTGAAGGCATACAGAAAAACACAAATTATATAGATAAGATAATTCTTATCTCTGTAAGGAGATTTAATAATATCAGGTTTCTTTTCTACGACTCTATGAACAGACTTTACTTTTGAAGGAGCAAGAGCGAAGTACAGAAAAATAGCTGCGAGAATATTTGTTACACCATCGATCCAGAATAACAAATGGTAATTTTTTGATGCAATGATGCCCCCGAGTGCTCCGCCAAATGCCCAGCCTACATTTATTGCAAGTCTATTCAAGGCAAATGAACGGGTACGATTTTCAAGTGTGCTATAATGAGTAATTGCAGAAGAGTTAGCAGGACGGAAGGCTTCATTTATAGAAGCAAGGAAGAAACTTGCTATACAGATGTGAGAAAATTGTGTCAGTTGTCCGATTACAAAGAACATAATTCCTCCACCAAGCAAAGCAAATACCTGAATAAAATAAAATCCATATTTATCAGTCAGCTTGCCACCGAGCCAACCACCAACTACAGCTCCGGATCCAAAACAGGCCATCACCCAACCGGCTTTACCAATTGTGTAGCCCATTGCAGTTGTAAGGTACAATGTCATGAAAGGCATTACCATTGTGCCGGCACGGTTCACGAACATAACCATTGACAGTAGCCATGCAGGTCGAGACAAACCGCTGTAGGCATCTCTGTATAAGTTCTTAACTCTCTTCACGGCCATAAAGATACTGTTTCAGTTTCAAAATAATTATTTCTAAAAAATCACTTTCAATAAAAAAGGGACATACAAATTGCATGTCCCTCGAACTATCGTTGTATCTCAAAAATCAATTGAATGTGACAATTCCGAATTGCTCCATCTTTCTTCTTTCACCAAAAAGCAACATATGTGAATCATCAATCTGATCACAAACTTTTGGACGGATGATCACTTCTGTTTCTGTATTATCAAATAAAATATCTCTTGTAACGACACCATTATCGTCTACAGTTGCAATTGTTACTACACCATTTCTGTCGCCAAGATTAAAGTTTTTAATTCTCTTTGATTTTTCCGATTCAAGGTTGTCTCTATGATCATTATAAATGAATGCAATTTTGCTTTCAGTTACTGCAAGAGCATATGAAGAATAAAATCCACCATCGTTCACTGACATTTGTCTTTTTGGAATTTTCTTAGCCCAATCTATCTTACCTGTCGGATCAATATTCACAACAATAATATCATTATAATAATATCTGGTTCTTGTGCAGGTGCTATTTCCACAGCGATACGTCTCAATACGAATCAAAAACTGCTCACCAACAAGGATAACACCACCATCTGAACGTTTTACCAATGCACGAAGATCGTATTCATACAGTTCATTCTCTTTTCCCTTCTCTTCGCGTTTCTTTGCTCGCTTTTCTTGTCCTTCAGTCATATATTCAGTCATAAATTCAATATCAAACTCCTTCAGATTTGAAGCTTTGATACTTTTAGAAATAGGATCTAAAGTCAAGAAAAAAGAACCGTCAATTGAAGTCATCCCTTTCTTACTGTAAAATCCTGCACAAACAATATCTTCATTATCATTCTTATCAATCGTGATATCAGTGATAAAATTTTCGGCCAGTTTTATTTCATAGTCAATACGAGAATTACCATTATCACTATAAGAGATCAGATGGTACATGAAGTTTGCTTCTCCTCGCACTCTGTTTTTCACCTTATCCCTATATAACTTCCCTAACACATAAAAATTACCGTCGTCATCAACCATAAATTCTTGTCGGTAAAAAAGAGTATTTAGATACGGGAGTTCAAGATTTTTTCTCCATACTTGATTTAGAGAACTATCAAGCATTACAACATTAAATTGCTCGTTCTCTTCTTTTTCTGTTGGTATCCCTTCAATTACCATTAAATAATTTTCTGAGGGAGAAGTTACTGTACTCCACCCACCCTTATCTCTACGCTTTTCATAAGTAATGTCTGAAAGTTTTTTCTTCTTTCCCTTAACACTCATTGTCTTTGTATTGATCTCTTCGGCGTAAAGCGTTGTTGTTTTAGTTTTCTTATCAAGGTTAGTTTTGAGAAAGTATAGCCGATCTGCGAAATACATTCTTGAATAAGGTTCAAACTTCTCTTTCGTTTCATCATCTTTCTCTTCGAAAGTATACGTCTGAAGATTTCCGAGACTTTTATCAAGTTTTTCGATAAGCAAATCTGATTTCAAGTATGCAGCAAGGTAAAATGAGTTATCATCATAACCGAGTAAATCCTGAATAGACCCTTTCCTTGATCCTTCAAGTTCGGGCCCCCACTTCATTGTTGCGAAGTTTGATGTCTTCTGAGCCTTTACAATTGTGGAACAAAGAAGTACAAATAATAATAGTTTGATTTTCATATTTGGATTGGTTATTTGCTCGCAAGTAAATAAAGATTATGATACCAATCAATAAATATTATATTTGTCCGGTACTAATTAAATCCTTCATGAACTTTACGAACAAACAATTTTATTGCATTTTATTGATAATATCAATTTTTATCTCGGGTTGTGCAACAATTTTAAGTCCGGAGAAAGGTACCAATACCTTAGATGCTACACCCGGACCTGCAGAGGTCTATGATGAAAATGATAATCTAATTGGCACAACACCTTTTGATTTGAAAAAGGTTGGCTCGAAAATCAAGGTGCTTACAATAAAGAAAGAAGGTTATGTTAGCAAG
>JAYUWA010000446.1:0-4105 GCA_043753795.1 Bacteroidota bacterium
GTCAAAGGTCAAGGGTCGCGATTGACCCTTGACCTTTGACCCTTGACCTAAATAATTCAACCCACCGCGCCTGCCACTCTTTACCGATCAGTCACAAAAAACCCTATATTTGGCACCTTACTCTTCATTATGAAAGTTGCATTAATTACAGGCATAACAGGACAAGATGGTGCGTATTTGGCGGAATTTCTGCTGAAAAAAGGGTACATGGTCCATGGTATAAAACGCCGAAGTTCGCTCTTTAACACTGACCGTATCGACCATTTGTACCTCGATCCACATGAGAAAAATATTAACTTCAAATTACATTATGGTGATTTGACAGACAGTACCAATCTGATTCGGATCATTCAGGAAGTACAACCGGATGAGATCTACAATCTGGGTGCCATGTCGCATGTAAAAGTAAGCTTCGAAACCCCGGAGTATACTGCCAATGCGGATGGAGTCGGAACCTTGAGAATTCTCGAGGCTATCCGAATTTTAGGACTATCGCAAAAAACAAAATTCTATCAGGCATCGACTTCCGAACTGTATGGTTTGGTTCAACAGGTTCCACAATCTGAAACGACACCATTCTATCCGCGTTCTCCTTATGCTATTGCAAAATTATATGCATACTGGATGACTGTTAACTACAGGGAAGCCTATGGTATGTTTGCAGCAAATGGAATTCTTTTTAATCATGAATCGCCACTCCGTGGAGAAACATTTGTATCAAGAAAAATTACACGTGGAGTTGCACGTATTGTTCTTGGTTTGCAAGACCAGCTTTATCTTGGCAACATTGATTCAAAGCGCGACTGGGGTCATGCGAAAGATTATGTTGAAGCTATGTATCTGATTCTGCAACAGGAAAAACCCGAGGATTTTGTAATTGCAACCGGAAAAACAACAACAGTACGAGATTTTCTTATTATGTCGTTTGAAGAAGTAGGTATCAAACTTGAATTCAAAGGTACCGGAGCAAATGAAATTGCAACAGTAGCTTCGTGTTCGAATCCGAATTATAATTTGCCTGTGGGGAAAGTGGTGCTTAGTATCGATGAAAAATATTTCAGACCGACAGAAGTAGATTTGTTATTAGGTGATCCTGCAAAGGCTGAAAAGCAATTAGGATGGAAACCAAAATATGATCTGAAAATGCTGGTAAAAGAAATGATGGAAAGCGATCTTGAACTTTTCAGGAAGGATAAATATCTAAAGGATGGCGGACATAACGTTTTAAATTATCATGAATAGTAATTCAAAAATATTTGTTGCCGGTCACAGAGGTATGGTTGGTTCAGCGATCGTCAGAGAGCTTGAATCTAAAGGATTCGGAAATCTAGTTTTAAGAACTTCTGCAGAACTCGATCTTCGGAATCAACAGGGTGTGAATGATTTTTTCTTAGCGGAAAAACCTGAATATGTTTTTTTAGCGGCAGCAAAAGTCGGCGGTATAAATGCAAACAACATTTATCGCGCAGAATTTCTCTATGACAATCTGGCTATAGAATTAAATGTGATCGAAGCAGCTAAACAAAATAACGTAAAGAAGCTTTTATTCCTTGGTTCATCTTGTATTTATCCTAAATCAGCTCCGCAACCATTGAAGGAAGAATACCTGCTGACAGGAATTTTAGAGTCTACAAATGAACCATATGCAATTGCTAAGATTGCAGGAATAAAACTTTGTGAAGCTTACCGGTCACAGTACGGCTGTAATTTTATTTCGGCAATGCCTACTAATTTGTACGGACCAAATGATAATTACGATCTGGAAAAATCGCACGTCTTACCTGCGCTTTTGCGAAAGTTCCACGAAGCAAAACTGAATAATTCAAGCGAAGTAATTGTTTGGGGAAGTGGAAAACCTATGCGCGAATTTCTCCATGTGGATGATCTTGCAAGCGCAAGTCTGATCCTTATGCAAAATTACAACGAATCCGGTTTTCTGAATGTTGGTTTTGGAAGTGATATCAGTATTGCAGACCTTTCGATCCTGATTTCTGAGATTGTGGGGTATAACGGTAAAATTGTTTTCGATACAAATCGCGCAGACGGGACTGTAAGAAAACTGATGGATTCATCAAAAATTCAATCACTCGGATGGCAGCCAAAAATCGGCCTAAGAGATGGAATATCAGAAACATACAAGATTTTCAACAAACAACTTTCAAGCATCTGATTTTATAACTTTAAAGATCAAGATTTCGTATGCAGAGTAATAAGTCAGAATATAATCTGACAAAAAGCTACTCAAATCAATGTACTCGATGCATAAGAAATTTACCGGGAAGATTCAGGTCGGTCTGACACTACTCTTCTTGAATTTAATCTTCTCCATTTCAATATTCGCCCAATGTCCGTCGGCAGCATTTACAATGCCGGCGTCTGTTTGTGCAGGTGAATCAATAACCTTCACTAATTCCAGTTTGAATGCAAACAGCTATCAATGGGATTTCACTCCGGGTTTTTTTAGAAATACCGGCGTTAAGGTTGCTGACACAGCATGTGGAGTACAATATGCGAGAGACATAACCATTATGGACCAGAATGACACAATTGTGGGCTTCTATTGCGGAGGATCTTCATTGTTTCGTGCAATATTTCCGGCAGGGATCGATCAACCGTTGACATCAATTGAAAATCTAGGCGATTTTGGAATACTTTATCAGCCCTCAGATATTGCTTTTTACAAAGAAAATAATGAGTGGTACGGCTTGATCGTTGATTATGGAAATTATTCATTAAGCAGGGTTCATTTTGGATCAAGCCTATTAAATATTCCTGACAACCCTACATTGCTACACAATCTTTCAACCAGTAACATGGTAAATCCCTGGGGAATTAAATTGATCACAGATTCAACCGGAAATATTTTTGCCTTAGCGACAAACTTTACAGCCGGTTCATTCACAATTTTTGAATTTGGGAATTCTATCCTGAATAGTCCTGTTGCCAACTTACCTGTTCCAATTCCCGGAACTACTAATGTGCTTGATGGAATTATCATTAAAGAATGCGGAACCTACTATGCATATTTCGGTGGATATAATTCAACAAATATTGTGAAAGCAGATTTCGGAACAACGATCAATACAACCCCTGTTTTTTCAACTTTAATTTCTGACGGCAATCCAAGTGACCTTGCATTGATCCAGGATAGTTCGGGTTGGAAAATGATCACAACAAACTTCTCTACCAACGATATAAGAAAATATGATCTGGGAACTTCTCTTTCTGGGACTACTGCTCAGCTCATCGGAACTGAAAGTTTTGCAGGTTCAAATCCGAAAGGATTGGCTATGTTCAGAAAGCAAAACAAACAATATGCTATAGTACAAAATGTAAGTTCTTTCAACCTTCAGGTTATTGAATACACCAATACAGCTAATGCTTCTGTTTCACTTTCAGCAGCAACGACTCCTGTAAACATTTCATTTAATGCTGCCGGAACTTATCCTGTTACATTAACTGCTTATGATAATTTTGGAAATTCATCGTCTATAACACAACAAATTCAAATTGTAAATGCGCCAATCACTTCTTTCGCTGCTATAAATCTTTGCTTTGGAGATAGTGTATACTTTTTGGATTCAACTTCAATTTCAGGTGGAAGTATCGTGTCGTGGCAGTGGGATTTCGGCGATGGTGATACGAGTTCATTACAGAATCCGGTTCACTTGTATTCAACTGCCGGAACCTATACTGTAAGTCTGACCACCAGCAGTGGAACATGTGAAAATACTTTTATGCGGTTGATAACGATTGCTCCACAGCCGACTGCAAATTTTTCTGCAGCAAGTGGCTGTTCGAATACAATGACTCCATTCACAGATCTTTCTACAATTGCCAGTGGTAATCTTACCAATTGGTCATGGAACTTTGGAAATGGGGATACAAGTATTTCGCAGAACCCTGTCTATTCATATCCTACCGGCGGTAATTATCTCGTTACACTTACAGTTATAAGCAACGGTAATTGTTATTCAAGTTATTCAACGAATCTAACTATCAATTCCAGTCCGATAGCTGCTTTTGAAGAGATCAATACATGTATTGGACAGCAGGTTAATTTTTCAAATCAGACGATTGCAAATGGTTCAATTGTAAGCGGGTA
>JAYUWA010000447.1:0-4095 GCA_043753795.1 Bacteroidota bacterium
GATAAATTGTTAAATACATAATAGTCGTGTGATGTTCAGTGCTTTAGCAGTGATGGTGTTCAAATTGACAGATACAGTATGAGAAAAAAAATAATTGCCGGTAACTGGAAAATGAACCTTTCTTTCGCAGAAGCCATGGCTCTGGCCGACAATCTCCTTGATGAAAATAAAGAGATCGAAGACGTACAGGTTATCCTCGCTTCACCATTTATTTTCCTGCATCCACTGATAAACAGGGTCCAAAGTAATCCGAACTTCTCTATTGCTGCTCAAAATTGTTCCGAAAAAGCAAAAGGTGCATTTACCGGAGAGATCGCTGCATCTATGCTAGCATCAATTGGCATCGAACATGTTATTTTGGGTCATTCAGAAAGAAGACAATTTTATGGCGATACAAATTCCGTAATTGCTTCGAAAGTAGATCGTGCTCTTGAGAATGGAATTTGTCCGATCTTCTGTTGTGGAGAAATGCTCATTGAAAGAAATTCAAATGAACATTTCAATGTCGTAAAAAAGCAATTGGAAGATTCACTTTTTCATCTCTCTATCCAACAGGTCAATGATTGCATCATTGCCTATGAACCGGTATGGGCCATTGGAACCGGTGTAACCGCATCTGTCGATCAGGCACAGGAAATGCATGCTTTCATCCGTCAAACACTTGCAGATAAATATTCGAAAAGCACTTCTGAAGAAATTTCTATTCTGTATGGAGGTAGTGTAACTCCTGCAAACGCTTCTGAGCTATTCGATGGCGATGACATCGATGGTGGATTAGTAGGGGGAGCATCACTAAAGGAAGAAGATTTTTCGAAGATCATAAAAGCAATGATCACTAAATTTTAGAAGTCAAATGAATTATATTGAAATAAATTTTACTAACGCTGCTGATCTCAACGATGTTATTGTCGCCTTTTTAAGTGACACCGATTTTGAAATGTTTGAAGAAAAAGAAAGTGGCGTAAGTGCTTACATTCCCGAAGATAAATTTAACGAGATCGACCTGAAATCTATTCTTTCCCAAATTCCGGGAAATGAAAATATACATTTCAACATTTCGTTGATCAAAGGGAAGAACTGGAATAAAGAATGGGAAAGTAATTTTGAACCGGTAGTAATTGCAGGAAAAGTATTTATCCGCGCTCCCTTTCACGAAACCAATTCTGAATATAAACACGAGATAATTATCGAGCCGAAGATGTCTTTCGGAACCGGACATCATTCAACTACTGCTTTAATGATCGAATTGATGTTGGAAAGAGATCTGAAAGACAAATCTGTTCTTGACATGGGTTGCGGTAGTGGAGTTCTGGCAATCTTAGCACATCAGCTGAAAGCAAATCCAATTCTTGCAATCGACTTTGATGAATGGGCATTTGAAAATACAATCGAAAATTGTGAACGCAATAACACTTCCTCAATTGAAGTGTTAAAAGGCAATGTAAATCTGATCGCAGGTCGTAAATTTGATATAATACTCGCAAACATCAATCGCAATATTCTCCTAGCCGACACTGAAATTTATTCTCAGTGTTTGAATAAAAATGGAATACTGATACAAAGTGGGTTTTTAAAAGATGACGAAGAAGTATTGATAAAAAATGCAGCGGCGTTTGAACTTAAACATCTCAAAACCGTGCGTCATGATAAATGGTCGGCAATGATATTCTCAAAATAATTAGTTCAAGAAAATGATCTCAAGAATTCTCCTGATTGCAATATCGATTTTGTCATTTACATACAATGTGAATGCTCAGGCACTGAAAAACTTCACCCCTGATCCTGTTAAGTATACAGAAGAATTGCAAAAATTTCTGGAAGAGACCGACAAAAAGGAGGGAAGTAAGATCATGGAAGAATTTATCCTGGAATGGAATGGTGGCAAATTCAATCCGGCTCATCAAGATGCTATCTACAAAACTTCCAACTCTATGTTGAGAAAGAGAATGAAAGCATTTCCGGATTTTAAAAATTATATCATCGCACTTACATCTTTTGCAAGAAGCAAGCAAACTCAGCAAAGTTTTACTGCATGGCAGGCTAGTCTCGACAAATTACTTTTGATGCCTTCCAAATATTTTGCAAATTACATTATCACTTGCAATAATTTGTTTAAAGACAATTCACTCTACCAATCTGCATCGACAAACTGGCATAGTGATAATAGCACTTATTCTTTTGAATTCGATTCGCTTCCGAAAATCGTTTTTCCTGCAATGAATCTGATATCATCATCAAAAGGCGATTCGTCTGTGATCTACAATACAAAAGGGTTTCTTTATCCCACACAACAGAAATTTTATGGAAGCGGTGGAAATGTGGATTGGACAAGAGCCGGATGGGATAAGAAAACTGTTCATGCAAAATTAAAGGAGTATGTAATTGATGTTACAGGAAGTGACTTCTCTGCAGACTCTGCTGAGTTCACCAATACAACATACTTTTCAAAATCATTGATCGGTGTTTATAGTGATAAAATTCTTGCAAATATTTCTGCGGAAAATGCATCGTATCCTCGTTTTACTTCTTACACAACTACTATCCAAATAAAGAATATCGTTCCTGATGTTGATTACTCAGGAGGTTTTTCAATGATTGGAAACAGAATGATCGGTTCAGGTTCTGCTGAAGAAAATGCAAATATTATTTTTTACCGCGAGAAGCGACCATTTCTGATCTTAGGTTCTAAAAGTTTTGCAATTCGCAAGGAGCGGATCACTTCTGACAACGCTTCAGTTACAATGCATTTTGAAACAGATTCTACTCACGATTCAATTTATCACCCAAGTGTAACTTTCAAATACATCGTTAAAGACAGAGAGATCGCTCTTATCCGTGGTGAAGAAGGGAAATCGAAAAGTCCTTACTTTGATTCTTATCACCAGATCGATATGTATTTCGATGGTTTGTATTGGAAGATTGATGAACCGATCATCAATATGAAAATGATAAGTGGTGAAGGCGAAAGTAAAGCAACTTTCGAATCAAGTAATTATTTCAGAAAACTTCGCTTTCTGCGATTGCAGGGTTTGAGCCAGGTTCATCCGCTGTTTGCAGTAAAAGAGTATACCATAAAGCACGATACAAAAGAAATTTACGTCGAAGATTTTGCAAAAGAATCAAAATTACCTCCGACTGAAGTCAGGAATATGTTTATCCGTTTCTCTGATGAAGGATTGGTAACTTACGATGGACCCAATGACAAGATCATTGTTAAAGATCGTTTGTTTTATTACCTCCTTGCTAACGTTGGAAAAACAGATTACGATGTAATTCAATTTGAATCGATCATCGATAAGTTGCCAAATGCTTCCATCAACTTATTGAATTATGAGATCACGATGCGTGGACTTGCTCCGATAAATCTCAGTGATTCACAGAACGTAGTCATCTATCCAAATGATCAGGAAGTAAAAATTCAGAAAAACAGAAATTTCACTTTTGGTGGTAGAGTAAGAGCCGGACGATTTGACTTTTTTGGTAAACAGTTTTCTTTCGATTATCAAAACTTCAAGATCAATCTTGATAACGTCGATTCATTAAGATTAAAAGTTGAATCCAGTGATCCATCAGAAGTAGACGATTATGGTCGTCGTAAGTTGGTTCCTGTGCGAAGTGTACTTGAAAATATTACCGGTGATTTGCTTATCGACTTCCAGGGCAATAAATCCGGATTGCACGATTATCCGAAGTATCCGATCTTCAATTCGAAAAAAGATTCGTATGTAAACTACGATAAGCCATTCATTCAAAACGGAGTTTATTCACGCGACAGATTTTATTTTCATCTTGATCCATTCACAATCGATTCACTCGATAATTTCTCACGGTCAGGATTGCGGTTTGATGGTGAGTTTGTTTCTGCAGGGATTTTTCCTGATTTCAGAGATACACTGCGATTACAACCTGATCTTTCCCTCGGACTTACAAGAAATACAGGACCTGAAGGGTGGGTTGCTTACGGAGGTAAAGGCAAGTTCACTAACAAAATTGATTTAAGTAATCTGGGATTACATGGCGATGGAATTCTTGATTATTTAACATCTACATCTAAATCTGCAGATTTTCTTTTCCTTCCTGATTCAATGAATTCAA
>JAYUWA010000448.1:0-12207 GCA_043753795.1 Bacteroidota bacterium
CAAGGTGCTTTTTCTACAGGTACTATTGCAATGACCAATTCAGGTACGGCATCAATGGATTCATATGTTTCCATTTCTTCAGGAACTGTTAATGTATCCGGGAATATTGCTATGCCCGGTGCCAATACATTGAACTATGTTTTATTTCCTGCAGGAAGTACTGGCACCTTATTTATTGGCGGAACCTTCACAGGGACAGGTAGTGTGACCAGTGCAGTTGGTGGCGGTGGAGCTGCGCCGAGTGCAGGAACAATAAATTATAACAGCAACGGAAATCAGGCGATAGGAAATTTTACACACTTCAATCTTGCAACGTCAGTTGGCGGAATAAAGACCTTACCTGCTGCAGCTTTTACAGTTGGCGGTACTTTGGATATAAATTCTTCAACGCTGGCATTTGATGCTGCTGCTGCAAGGGTTGTAACGGTCGCCGGGAGTTTGTCAGGAAGTGGAACGATAGATATGAGTGCGGGTTCTCGAACACATACTTTAAATCTCAGTGGTGCAACTAATTCTATTGGTGCTCTAGTCACAGCAGCAGTAGCGAGTACAGTTTCGTATAATCTAGCCGGAGCTCAAACAGTTTTTGGCAGTACACAATACAGAAATTTGACATTAGCAGGTTCAGGGCTAAAAACTCTGCTGGCCAATTCTGACCTCGGCGGAAATTTGACCGTTGCTGCAGGATCAACTTTTAATCTGGGAACCGTTGCTGCAAATTTAAATGTTGCCGGAACAGGAACAGTAAATGGAACATTAAATTTCGGATCAACCAACAAAGTCGTAGTGATCACCGGAAATCTTGGTGTTGGTGCTGCAGGAACACTTGATATGAGTGGAAGTGCAGATCACGAACTCTATTTGAGAGGCGCAACAAATACTTTTACAGCAGGTTTTACTTTTACACCTGGAAACTCCAATCAAACAGTTTTTTATGATGCAGATGCTGCTCAAACTATAATGCAGTTGACCTATAATTATCTTTCTATCGGGAACATCAATGGTGCTTCAGTCACAGCAAGAACAAAAACACTTGCAGGTACGACAGTAGTGAACAAAGATCTCACAATACAAGGAGTAGGGTTGACGCCAAGGGTAACATTGCAATTAAGTTCGTTTACATTCAGCGTAAATGGCGGAACGAATATAAATGGCTATGGTATTTTGGATGATAACAATATTGCCGGTACAAATACATTTGTCGGATTAGTTTCAGTCAATGCTAATGGCTCGTGGACAACTTCTGTTGCAGGAAATTCATATACACTGAATGGTGGTCTTACCTTTAATGGATTGACATTTACTCCGAATACTTCGATTTATAATTTTACTGTAAACAATCAAAGTATCAGAGGTGCAAATGCATTTACGTTATATAGAGTTGTATGTGGTACTGCCGGAAGAACAGTTACCAATAACACAACGAATGCAGTAACCGGACTTACTGTTTCCAATCTGATCTCAGGTATAGGAAATTTTACAAATGCAAGTTTACTGAATCTTACTGTTACCGGAAATCCATTTACATTAACAGGAACTCTTGATTTTTCAACATCTCCGAATACAGTGAATTATTCCGGTGCAGGCGTAGCTCAGACCATTGCCGGCGTTACTCCGAGTACAACATTAAATTTCTATAATCTTACGATCAGCGGAGCACGTGCTGCAACGAATGTTACATTTTGGAGTGGTGGATCGATTGGAGTCTCCAATGTGCTTTCTATTGCTGCAACATTCACATCAGGAAATTATATTGTGGCATCAAACACAATAAATTTTAATGGAACAACACAAGACATGCCTGCGCTTACTTCGACAGTAACTGTAGCATACAACAACCTTACAATTTCAAATGGTGGAATAAAATCTCTGATCAATAACATTTCCGTTGCCGGAATTTTGAATCTGAATTCTGGAATAATTGAATTAGGGAATTTCAATTTGACGGTATCTAACAATATAGCAGGAGCTATCACAGGAGCTTTTGATGCAACGCATATGATCTCAACAAATGGGACAGGTTATTTGATAAAAAATGCAGCAAGTGCACAATCTTTAAATCCTATTGGATCAAACAGTGTTTATTCGCCAATGACGTTTACTTCTATTGCACCAGCAACAGGTACATATAGTATAAGAGCAGTTTCGGCTGCCTTGAATCCTGCATACATTAATAAGTACTGGGATTTGATCACAAGTCTCGGTGGCAAAACAATTACTGCAACTTTTCAATACGATGCTTCAGAATTAAACGGGGCATCCAATACTATTGTCTATCTGCCAAATCCTCCGGGAACAACAGTTCAAAGTCCGCCGACGACCGGTGCTTCTTCTTTCGGAGCTAATTCATTTACCATCACAGGTAATACCGGTTTCACAAGCGGATATTGGTCGATGGGTGGGAATGGGACTTACTATTCTTATATGACAGGCGACTGGAATACGGCATCGACATGGACATCTGATCCGAGTGGTACGTTGCAAATTGGGAATACCATTCCGGGGTACAACGATAATGTTGTAATCCTGACTGGCCGAACAGTTTCTTTGTCTGCAAATATTTCAACTCAAAACCTAAACATTACGATCAATGCAGGTAGTACGCTGGATTTATCAACGTATGGATTTACATCAGGAGTTTCAACGTTATCCGGACAAGGTACTTTACGATTAGCTTCTGTTAATTTTCCAGTTGCTGCTACAAATTCATTTGTGGCATTGAATGGAGGTACTACAGAATATTATAATGCAGCAAATTTCACTTTACCTGCTTTACAAACGACCTACAATAATTTAACAATTAATACTCCTGCCGTGAATGCTACGCAGTTGAGTAATTTAACATTGAATGGAAACCTGTATATAAAAAGCGGAACATTTACGATCAATAATGATGTTGCTGTTGCCAAATTGAATCTGACAGTAAACGGAAATGTGCTGGTTGATGCTGGTGCTGCAATAGCAGTAGGAAAAGGGATTACTAATCCTGCCATAGGAGCAGTATCAGTCGGTGGTGTAGCACCGTTCATTAATTATTACACATACTTTCATACGGTCATTCTCAAAGGTGATCTTGTCAATAATGGTACTGTTAGATTTACAAATCTGACTTATCCAATTTATAATGCTTTTCCATCAACAGTAGCCGGTCCAACAACAGGGGCGGCATCTGTTTATTTTCAAGGGACAACAAGCAATATATTGACTTGTAATGGTATCACAGATTTTTACAACCTGATACTTGATAAAGGAACAGATCAAACTTATTCGCTTACCATCAGTGCTCAAACGTATTCAAATTTCAGATTGTTTGGTGCCAATACATTGACAACTGAAGCTGCTGTTACAGCAAATCCAAATGTCAGAAAGGCATTGTGGATCAGAACAGGTACTTTAATTTTACAAGGACAAACTTCAATACCTTCATTAACAGAAGGAGTCACTGTAGGACCGCCGAATTCAGATTATTATATTCCGGCAAATGGTGCATTGATACTGGATGGACCTGAAGCTTTTTTATTGTCTACTGCCGATGATTACCGTGAGGTCAATGTTACTTATGGAGTTTCTGCACCGAGCAATGCAGCAATAGGAGTTACATCGGGTGGTTATAGTTCAGTTGCTATATTCGGAAAGTTGCAAGTCAATGATGGATATCTTTCAACGCGTGAATCAGGTGGATTGATAACCTCAAGTGTATCATCAGGATCTTTTGTGATCAATGGTGGTATCATTGATTCAAAACAATTTTTGTCTGCAACAGGTTCAGCTTCTTATTCACAATCAGGTGGTACATTTATATTGCGCGGACGTTTTCAAAGAACACCTACAGCATATTCATCTATGAGTGATCTGACAGATACCAGTGCTGCTTCATTGAATACAAGCCGTGCGATAAACGGTGTAAGTACCGGTTTAGGAAGTTTCAATCTGGAACAGTCGACAAATATATTTACAATGACCGGCGGTACGATTCGCATATTTGATGTATGTGACGTAGCCACAGGTGAAGCCTTTGATGTTAAATCGTCAGTAGCAAATATCAGCGTGTCTGATGGAACATTGGAAATTATTCCAACAACAGGAACTGTGCTGGCAGATGTAGCGAATTATTTTATTACTTCCACAGCATCATTGGGAAATGTATTGATTAATCAGATCAGCGGAGTGGCTGCAGTGCGATTAACAACTGCTTATCCACTTGTTGTTTTGAATGATCTTACATTGAATTCCGGCGACTTTAATGCGAATGCCCAGAATGTTACGATTGGTGGAGATTATTTAATTGCATCCGGAACATCTTATACTACCGGTGCTAATACGACGATCTTTAATGGCTCCGGAACTCAGACATTCACAGTGAATCTTGCCGGAGCGCTATCATTAAACAACCTTACTATCACAAAATCAGCCGGTGATGTTCTAAGAATGGCAGGAACACAAACTGCTTTAAATGTTTCGGGAGTATTTAACCTGACAACCGGAACTTTCAATGATAATGGTGATGTCATAACTGTTGCCGGAAATATTTACAACTCCGGAATACATTCAGGAAGTGGAAAAATCTCCTTGACAACAGCAGCGACAACTCAAACCATTGATGGTGGTGGAACTTTTCAGAATCTGGAATTGAACAATTCAAATGCCTCAGTAATTCCGATTTCTTTATTGTCAAATATTACCGTTAACGGTACATTAAATCTACTTTCAAATAAGATCTTTAATATTACATCCTATAATCTGACTATTGCATCAAGTGGATCAATTGTTGCCGGCTCAGGATTTTCAAGTACATGTTACATTCATTCAAACGGGCAATCTGGTGATGGCGGTATAACAAAAGTGTATTCAGGTAATTTACCTTTCATATTTCCGACCGGATGTTTTTCGACGAACAGAGCGGCAACTTATGCGTATACACCGGCTACAATTGGATTCAGTTCAAGTCCGGCTACCTATGGATCAATAACTGTAGTCCCTGTTGGATATGAGTATCCTGCAACGACAGTAAAAAATCAGAGTCTCACATTTTTCTGGAGAGTCCGTTCAACAGGATTTACAGGATATGCGGGAAAGGTAACGCATTCATTTATCTATTCACCATTAGATGTGAATGGAATCATTGGAAATTATATTCCTAGTTTGTTCGACGTTTCTAGCAATACTTGGAACAATGGCGGTTTTGCAAATATAAATACAGGTACACAAACGATCACTGACTGGACTTCACCGGCTAACAGTACAAACTTTTTAGATGATGATTATACAGCAGGTGATAACACTACATCAGGCGGAGCTTTCGGAACACCATTGATATTTTATAGTATTGCAGGAACTTCAGGAGCATATGCTACATGGAGTGCGAATACAACATGGTCGTACACTTCCGGTGGCGCAGCAGTTCCTGTCGGAGGAGTTGCCGGTGTTAATTATCCGGGACCAAGTAGTATTGTAATAATAGAGAATAACAATTTCGTCAGAATAACGGCGACCGCAAGTTGTGCGAACCTTACGATCAAAACAGGAAGTGCACTGGATTTACAAACATTTACATTGAGTAATTTCAGCATGGTGCTTTCTGATGCGGGTGGTAATGGAACGATCAGAGTTGCCGCATTGAATCCAAGCGGTTCAACATATACATTCCCTGCAGGTGATTTCAGTAGTTTCGATATTGGACTGGGGACAACAGAATTGTATACAACGAATGCAACTGCGGGAACAACTTATTGGTTGCCGCAAACTAAAACAACATATGGAAATTTAATTTTAGCGCCGCTTGGTGGTTCGAATATCATCTTTGGTAATTTAAGTATTACCATTTACGGTACACTTACTGCGCAAGGGCAGAATGCTGATTCATGGTTTTTACCTACATGGAATAGTGCATATCCAACTGCACCAACAGCAGTAATTGCAAAGACAATTACCATCAGAGGTGATATGGATATTCAGGGTGGTGGATTCGGTTTTTATATGAATGCAGCACATCCATTGCAGACCATTATTGTGAATGGAGATGTGTTTGTTCGTAATACAAATGGTGCAATCGACGATTGGGGGAATGGAAACGGATTAAAAGCAATGTCTATTGGCGGAAGCCTTATCAATAATACAAACGGAATAATCAATGCACCTGCAAGTACAGTCAGTAGATGTAATTTTACAAATATTCCTCTTGCTTTTTTCAGTACTACTAATGCAACGATTTCAAATACTGCCAATACACCTGTAACAACGTTTGGTCAAGTGTTCGTCAATAAAGGTACATCGCAGGCAACTACACTGACTTGCAACATTGCTGGTACATTAAATACTTTGACGAATAACTGGCTGAATTTGCAAAATGGTACATTCATTTATGCACGTACTAATCCGGCTGCAGGACAAAATTTTAATATCTCTACAGGTGCATTTACGATTCCGGCTACAGCAGGACTTTCGATCAATATGCCTTCAAATACCAATAATATCAGAGTACATATTGGAAATGCAACTGCTGATGCAAGCGACCTTCTATTGTTTGGTTCATTGAATGTTGTAAATGGTGAAGTTTTCGTTGGGCCAAATTCCGGTACAGCTTTGTCGAATAATGATATCGAATACTCAGGAAATTATGCATCGATAAATGTGTCAGGAGGAAATTTATATGTCAATGGACAAATTAGAAGACCAACAGCAAGTACAAACGGGACACTTTCGTATAATCAAACGGGTGGAGGAGTAACAATAAATGGATTGACATCTGTTGCAGGAGCTGCAACAGCCGCTACCCGTGCGAAACTTGAAATTGTAAATGCCGGAAGTAATTTTAATATGTCAGGTGCTTCAACATTGACAATTGTACGCGGCGGTGGAACTACTTTCGGAGATTTGTATCTGAGACCGACAAGTTCTGTGACGACCGGTGGTACTATTTTATTCAATAACATTGTTCCGAATACTACTCAGAATTATACAATGGATGCAAATGTATCATTGAATAACATGACAGTTACCGGAGCAGGGGCTACTAGAAATGCGACTGTTGGTTTATCAGTGAATCCACTTGTATTAAAAGGTACATTGACTTTTACAAATACAAACAGTATTTTAAATGCAAATAATTTCAATGTAAGTATAGCTGGTAATCTTACAAATAACGGCGCAGTGTCATCATATTTGTTTGGCACCAATACAACAACATTCAATGGAAGCAATCAGAGCATTAATGGTTCTGCTGTAACAAATTTTTATGACCTGATGGTCTCCTGTTCAGGTTCGTTAAGTGTCAACAATTCGTTTACTGTTAACAGAAATCTTTCAATCAATAGCGGTACACTTATTTTGTATCCTGTTACAACTGATTATAAAATTACTGTTCTTGGAAATCTAACGAACAACTCTTCATACGTAGACAACAATACTTCCGGTGGTGGAATTATGCTTGCAGGAACTGCACAGCAACAAATTTCAGGAACTGGTGCATTTGGCAGACTTGAATTGAACAATGCAGCAGGAGCAATTACGCTTAATGATATTTCATTGCAAAATGATCTTGTCTTAACAACAGGTATTCTGACTATCAGTTCAAATTTACTTACATTAAGTCAGTCGAGTAGCATTGGTGGTGCACCGTTCAGTGTAACAAAGATGATCAAGACTGATGGAGTTTCTAGTAGCTCCGGGTTGAGTAAATTTTTCAATATGGGCGGAGCTGTTTTTACATTCCCTGTTGGAGTGACCGGAAAATATACTCCTGTCGATTATAACATCACAGCAAATACTTCACTCGGTTATTATATAAATCTTACTCCGGTAAATCAGTATGCGCCATCTGTGATGGATCCGAACAATGTACTCAAGTACTATTGGCGGGTTCAGAGTTCAGGTATGGCCGGATTCTCGGGTAATGCTCAGTACTTTTATGATGTCAGCGATGTCGTTGGTGGACCGGAAAGCAATTATGTTTCCGCCTGGCTGGAAAATCCGGGAACACTATGGTTGAAATCTGCACCCGGAGCTGCAACAGATAATGTTGATGAAGCAATTCATTCGATAAATTTCAGTTTTTCAAGCCGCACAAATATTTCAGGAAATTATACTTGCGGTAATGATACTGCAATTCCTGACAACATGCCCACATACATTAGTAACGCTGATGGTGTGTGGTCTGATAATACGAAATGGACAAACATTGCAAATGGTTTGCAGGATTGTCCTGTAGGTGGACCGAATGGATTTAAAGTAATTATTAATACAACAATTACTACTGACGTAAATCAATGTAATGCGTATCAGACAACTATTACAGGAAATGGTAAATTGAGAGTTATTGTGCCTACATATGGTCATAATCTTGGTAATGTCGACATAGATCAAGTCACTTATCCGAATATAGATCCGGCTACAACGCCGACTCTGTATGTAGAGAGTGGAAACTTACCTGCAGGAACATATACTTCATTTATTGATTGTGCAGGAAAAGGAACGCTGGAATATGGTGGAACAGGAACGTATTCTATTTTCTTGCCCGGCTTCACAAGCATTCCCTATTTATATTTATCGGGAACAGGAACAAGAATTTTACCTAATACTGATCTGATAATTTGTCAGCGATTAAAAATTGACGGTCCTATATTAGACAATAGTTCGAATAATAAAAAGTTGACGATCTTAGGAACAATGGAGCGGTATAATTCTGGTGCATTCAGTTCCGGATCAGGTGCAGGCGCAATTGTTTCATTCGGTGGCTCGACAGCACAGACAATTGGCGGACTACTTGGAGATTTTATAGGCACAAACGGTTTCAATCATTTTGAGATCAACAATACTGCAGGATTAAGTATTGGTGCCAATGGCAGTATTGAAGTGAAAGGAAATTTAATGTTGACCAATGGTATCGTTACGACATCAACAACAAATCAGTTGAGCATTGTAAATACTGCGACAACAGCAGTTGTCCCTACCGGCGGTACAAGTACTTCATACATAAACGGACCACTGACAAAAAATTTCTTGAATGGAAATTCATTTTTGTATCCAATCGGAAAGTTGGCAGTAGGAAAAGGACATGATTGTACTATCACATCAGCTTCCGCTGCTACCTCTTTATGGACCGTTGAATATTCTTCACCGAATCCTTCCGGTGCTGCAGTCAATCTGAACAGTCCCCTTGTCGTTGAAAACATGATGGAATACTGGAGTGTAAATTCTACTGCATCTAAAACGGCACGGATCAGACTAGCATGGGATTCACAGAGTGATCTGAATGGTTCGATGACTATGAATGGTTATACTGATCTTCGTATAGCACAGAAAAACGGTACCCGTTGGGATGCTGTTGCATCGACACCATCTGGAGTCAATAATCTTGGTGATGTAATTACAACTGGTAGTGTTACGATATCTACGACTCCGGTCGACTTTTCTATCGCAAGTATTTCAGCAACCAAACCGATTGCAACACTCTCACCGGCAGGACCAGTTTGTGGTAATGCAGGAATTCCGGTTACGTTTACTGCGTATATACCGATTTCACTTCCTTATACTCTTTATTATACCGTCGATGGTGGACCAACACAATCTGCAGTCGTGTTTGCATTACCGTACACATTACCAACAACAGCACTTGGAGGAAATTATTTGCTCACAGGATTTATGTACGATAACAGTACAGTTTCCGGAGCAGTTGATCCGTCAGTAATCAGTGTCTTTACAGCACCGAATATTGCTGATGCAGGAATTGATCAGTCGTTATGCGGCGTAACCAGTACATTGCTGAATGCGAATGCAGCAGTTGCACCCTCGACAGGATCATGGGTAATTGTTTCCGGAACCGGCGGAACAATTATGTCGAACACTAATCCCGGTTCTAACTTCCTTGGATTGCTTGGTAGAACATATTTGTTGCGATGGACGATCAGTAATGGATCCTGTACATCATCTAGTACAGTTTCAGTTGTATTTTCTTATGCGCCTGCACAACCACTTGCATTCAGTACAGGACAAACGGCAGTATGTCAATCGACGTCAAATGTTACTTATACAGTACCTGCTGTAGCCGGTGCATCATCATACACCTGGACTTATTCCGGAACCGGTGCAACAATTACCGGAACGTCGAATACAGTTTCAATCAGTTATAATTCTACTGCAACTAGTGGAACAATCAGTGTTTCTGCCGTTAATGGTTGTGGAACAGGAAGTGCAAGGTCATTGGCAATTACAGTAACGCCTCGACCTGTAGCAACATTCAGTTATCCGGGCGATCCATATTGTGAGAATGATGTGAATCCGACACCGGTTTTTAGCGGTGGTGGAGTAGCAGGAACTTTTTCTTCAACAGCAGGACTTGTTTTTGTGAGTACAGCTACGGGTGAAATCGATCTGATAGCAAGCACTCCCGGAACATATACAGTTACAAATACGATTGCAGCCTCCGGTGGTTGTACAGTTGTGACAGCGACTAGTTCGGTTACAATCTATGCATTGTCTACATGGACAGCCGGAAATAATTCAACCGATTGGTTTGATGCAGGAAACTGGGGATGTGGGGTGCCAACATCAACTGTTGATGCCATCATTCCTGCAGGTCGTCCTTTTTATCCGGTGATCGTAGGCTCAGGTGCAGTTTGTAAAGATGTCATTGTTCAAAATGGTGGTTCAATTACGATTGCAACAACCGATACACTTTCAGTTTTTGGTAACTGGATAAACGATGGAACATTCATTGCCAATTCAGGTACAGTGATCATTGATGACCTTTGTACAATTTCAGGAACAGGAACTAATACCTTCCATCATTTTACAATTGAGCCAACAGGAAATGTAATTGCACATTCAGGTAATATGAATGTAACAGGAAACTGGACCAATACCGGAGTATTCAATTCGAATGGAGGAACGATTACTTTTACAGGAGGAAATCTTCAAACAATTTCTTGTCCATCGGGTGAGGTCTTCAATAATTTATCAGTTCAAAAATCAGGAAATGAAATTATTGTAGGAAATGATTTTACTGTTACTTCAACTCTGACATTGACGAGTGGAAATATCAGATTAGGAAACAGTGTGCTTTCACTTGGAACAACTTCATCGAATGCAATTGTAAATCCTGCTGTCGTGACCAATGCAAGTTATATTAGTGCAGATGGTTCAGGATATGTGAAGCATTTTGTAAACAGTGCCGGAGCAAGTGCTACGAAAAATGTAAACTTATATAGCTTCCCGATTGGTGATGGAACAAATTTCACACCGTGTGCGATCCATTTAAAATCCGCAACGACATTGAACTCCGGTGCATTTATAACTGCAAATGTGACTGATGCAAGAATTCCGGGTGCATGGACAGTTAATTATCCGAAGTACCTTTCACGTTACTGGACAATTGAACCAAGTGCAACTGCGTTGCTGGATGGTTTTGTTTACGAATCATACATTTATTATTTGCCTGCGCCTGATGCTTCCGGTGGTGATATGGTAGGAAGCGGGACGATCATGCCATGTAAGGAAACGATTGCAACAGGAGTATTTGAAGATGGATTGCCTGCAGAGATGCAGGATAACGATCTTGCTTCTGCATTGGGAAATCATCTGCATGAATTAAGATGGGATGGCAGAACATCGTTCAGTCGTTTCTCAGGAAGAGGTGGTACAGCATTACCAATTGAATTGATCTCATTCACTGCAAAATCAACTGCTAAAAATACCGTCAATCTGAAATGGTCGACAGCAACGGAAACGAATAATGATTACTTCTTGATTGAACGTTCAAAAGACGGAGTTGAATTTGAGTCGATCATCAATGTTGATGGCGCCGGATTCAGTACGAAGAAACTTACGTATTCGACATCTGATAATAATCCATTACCGGGACTATCATTCTACAGATTAAAGCAAGTTGATTTCGACGGACAGTTCTCCAATTCAGAAATTGTTTCTGTTGAATTGCGTGATCTCACAAGCGAGTTTACATTCAGTGTATTTCCAAATCCATCTAATGGAACCGATTTGAAATTTAATCTGAAAGCGGGTAGAGGCGATAAGATCGTTTTAGTGATCAATGATATGTCCGGCAAAGAAAACTATCGCAGAGAAATAACGGTAGATGATGACAGAGAAATTTTATACGATCTTGATCCGAATGTTCATTTAGTTGCTGGGGTATATTTTGTTTCGGTGACGAATAACAGGAATTCAATTAGGGAGAAGCTTGTTGTAAAATAA